>CAYOTH010000247.1:0-3681 GCA_964406835.1 uncultured Oscillospiraceae bacterium | reverse complement strand
GTACTGGCTGCCCGGCTGGACGGCACGCAACAGAGACGATTTTGATGCGCTGCTCGAAGAGGCGCTTCAAAAGCCCGAATGGATCATCGACGGCAACTACACCCGAACGCTTTCCCGGCGGCTGGAGTTTTGCGATGCGGTAATCTGGCTGGATTACGGGCGAATGACCTGCCTGAAGGACGTTATCCTGCGCGTTTTGAAAAGCCATGGACGTGTGCGCTCCGATATGGGCGCCGGATGCCCTGAGCGCCTCGACGGAGCGTTCTTGCGCTTCGTGTGGACATTTCGCCGTACCAGCAACGCCAAAATCGCCGACAGGCTTCGCCAAAGGCCGTCCGTTTTGGTGCTTCGCGCGCATTCCCGGCACGAGCTGAACGCCCGACTAAGCGACTTTCTTCATTCCTGATATTCATTTTCAGACCGCCGTTCTTAACGCAACGCGCGGTCTGAAGGTTTGTCAACATTATTGAATCTTTTAACTTTTTAAGGAGGTCTTTTATGCAAAGCATTCCACGCTATGGACGCGTGCAGTTCACCGTCCCGGATGGCTGCACGTCCGTGTGCATCACCCGACCGGACGGTATGAAGGACACCGCGCTCACTTTCCGCTATCAGCCCACCCGCTTCATTTACGACGATCACGGCTACGAAAGCCAGGAGCTGACCGGCGAGGTCATTACCTGCTTCCGCTATACGCCGGTGATTGAAGGCGTTCATCGCTTCAGCGCCCAGGGCGGCGACAAGACCATGGGCGGTCTGTTTGAATGCATACCCTCCGATCACCCGGGCTTTGTGGGCATCAGCGCCCGAAACAAGCGCTATTTCGCCACCGACGACGGCAAGACCTTTGTTCCCGTCGGCCCGAACCTGTGCATCCTGCGCCCCGAACATCCGCCGCGTTCGAAGGAACACTTCGTCATGGGCGACGGCACAGCCTGGATGGGCCTGACCTCCTTCAAGCGCTGGATCAAGCGTCTGGCCGAAAACAACGTCAACTATGTGCGCCTGTGGCTGTCCACGCCCTATTTTGAGGCGCGCACCAACCTCATGGGCCAGCATGATCTGGCCATCTTCAACCGGTTGGATGCCGTTATGGAGCTACTGCGCGAGCACGGTATGCGCGCTAAAATGTGCATCGAACACTTCCGCTACCTGACGACCACGCCCAAGGGCATTTTTGACAAGTGCATCATCGACCCGGATACCGGCAAGCCGCTTTTGAGCGTCACCGAATGGGCCACGCAGGAAAAGTGGAACAACCGCTGGATCGAGGACATCAAGCCCTACATCGCCCGTTTTCAGAACGACCCGACGGTCTTCTCCTGGGAGCTGTGGAACGAAATCAATTGCCTGGACACCACGCCTGAAAACATCATTGATTTCAACCGCCGCATGATCGACCGCATCAGCGCGCTGAGCCCGCGCAACATGGTGGTCAACTCGCTGGGCAGCTATGACCGCGAGGAGTTCCTGCCCACCTTCATGATCCCCTTCCGCGATACGCCAAATATGCCCTATATGCAGATACACCGCTATCTTGACCAGGGCTCGCCGCTGTCCATCTGCGCCGACAACCCGATTGAACTGGTGGCCGATGGCTTCAAGCGCATCAAATGCACTGACAAGCCCTGCGTGCTCAACGAAACCGCCGCCGTTAATGACTGCCACACCGGCCCGTTCCGCTTCTATCCCTGTGACAACGACGGCCTGATTTTCACTGACCTGACCTACGCACCCTTCTTCTGCGGCGCTGCAGGCAGCGGCCACATGTGGCACTGGGAGTATTATCTCGAGCCGAAAAACCTGTGGAAAATGTTCAAGCCCTTCACGCAAATGCTCGAAGGCATCGAAGTGGCCGACGAAAACTTCGTCCCTGGTCGCGCCGACACCGACAGCGCGCGTGTTCTGACGCTGAACGGTGAAAAGCATGCGCTCTATTATGTCCGCTCGCGCGCCTCCTCCTGGCAGGCTGTTCTGCGCGACGACCTCGAAATCGAGCCGGTTCGCGGCCTGCGTTTGCCTGTGCCGGAGGGCAGCAGTGTGCGCCTCATCTGGCTGATGAACGAGCAGCGCGAAACCGTCCTCACTCCCGAAAACGGCATGGTGACGCTGCCTGATTTCCTGCGCGGCTGCATTGTGCGCATTGACAAGGCTTAAATCCCGCATCGCAAAACTCTCTGTGACACGCTCCTTACGCGTTCGCAGAGAGTTTTTCTTATAAGCCAACTATGCATCATCCCCCAATGCAGCGAGTGACTGAAAAGAGCCTTATCAAAAAGGCATTCGCGTTCCCGCGCCGACGAAATGCCCATTTCAAATCCCCCTCATAAAATCAACATTCTATGGGCCAACCTGCCTTTTCAAGGCTTTACGCTTTTCGTCTCGCAAATCTCTGCTCGAAGATTCATTCAAGATCTTATTCCGTCTTATACAATGTCGATGCCTTGCTATTGTCCAGTGGACTCCCATCGCCTCTGTGGCTTCATAACTCTGACTAACGCTATTTTTCCTGACTCTCAAGTTGAACCGGAGATACATAACGCCTGTTCAGCTGCCATAGAAAAAGAGCCCAGAAGAATAACCCTCTGAGTTCTGATTTTCTCTATGCGCGATTCTCTCGCAATGGTCGTGTTGACAGGACTTGGCTAAATCGCCGTCCGTTTGCCTCAGGCGTTCTGCTCGTCAAAGGCGCTTAAATCGCCCCACAAGCTGGCCACCGCCTCGCGCGCCGCTTCCCGTTTTGGCGCAGAGACCGTGCCGAACCATTCGACCTTTAACCTGCGCCCGGTCTTTTTCCATTTTCCGGCCACCACGCCGTCAAGAAGCACCGTCAGCATGACAATCCCCGCCAGATTAAAAACAGCGCGCAGAAATTCGCCGGGCAGAAACAGGCTTTCCTTCTTTTCATAGCCCAGCATCAGCGGATCAAAGCCCGCTAAAAACAGACAGCGCGGCATCGACGGCGCACAGGCTCAGCCCGTCTCGATGAAATAATAGCACCGAGCATCCCATTCAAAAGAGGAAACCGGCAGACTCTTCAGCCAGCCCTTCACACGCGCAGCCGTCGCATGAAAAAAGTACATGGCATCGTGGATTGTCGCCGGGCCATAGGCCGAAAAATAGCGGCGCGCCAGCTCCAGCTCGGCCTGTGCTTCATCCACGATCTCATACTCTCCGGTCAATTCGAAGACTTTGTCCTCCCGCGCGGCATAATTCATAAACCCGCGTTCGCACAGTTCGCGAATGCCGCCGCCTCAGGGATCAAAAAGGCTGTTTTCTTCATCGGGCGTCATATCGCCCTGCGCCCGGCAAACTGCCTTCAGCTCATCGCGCGTCTTCGCTCCGGCCGAGAGTGCCGCCAAGATAATGTGCGAAAGCTGCTTCTGACGCTCGGGCGAAAGCGCCCAGCACGCGCGCTGATTCCAGAACGTCTTCCCGCTCCAGTCATCGCTGCGCCAGGACCCGCGCCCCGCCAAAAGCAAAGGCGTATCCTCCCGGGCAAAGACGTGCATCGTGCCGCACAGCGTCCAATTCTTGGCCAGCCCAGCTTCAAACGGCGCCGCCTCAAAATCTGCCGAGCGAATAGCCAGCGCATGGACGGCGTTTTTCATAAACTGCGCCTGAACGCCGCACAAATCACGCGCCACCTGGAGCTTTGGCCCCGGATTCGTCAGATACTGA
>CAYOTH010000246.1:0-3689 GCA_964406835.1 uncultured Oscillospiraceae bacterium | reverse complement strand
CTTCTTGGCATAGGCCTTCATGTACTCATCCGCCTGAGCATAGGGGATGATGTCGGCCAGCTTGAAGAAGGCAGCCTGCATGGTGGTGTTGATACGACCGCCCATGCCGACAGAAGCCGCCAGCTTCACGGCGTCGATGATATAGAACTTCGCCTTCTTGGCAGCCAGCGTTCTCTTCATGGAAGCGGGCAGCTGCTCATCCAGCTCCTCGGCGCTCCACGGACAGTTCAGCAGGAACACGCCGCCTTCCTTCAGCGCGGAAACCATGTCATACTTGGTGACATAGGCCGGGTTGTGGCAGGCAATGAAGTCAGCCGAGTCAATCAGATAGGTGGACTGAATGGGCGTGTCGCCAAAGCGCAGATGGGACACAGTCAGACCGCCGGACTTCTTCGAGTCATAGGAGAAGTAAGCCTGAGCATACTTGTCGGTATGATCGCCGATGATCTTGATGGAGTTCTTGTTGGCGCCAACGGTACCGTCGGAGCCCAGGCCGTAAAACATGCAGCTGACGGTGCCCGCCGGAGCGACATCCAGCGTCTCGCCCAGCTCCAGAGAGGAACCGGTCACATCGTCGATGATGCCCACGGTGAAGTGGTTCTTGGGCTCGTCCTTGGCCAGGTTGTCGTAGACGGCCTTGACCATGGTCGGGTTGAACTCCTTGGAGCCCAGGCCGTAGCGACCGCCGACCACCTTGATGCAGCACTTGCCCGCTTCACGCAGCGCAGCGCAGACATCCTCATAGAGCGGCTCGCCCAGAGAACCGGCTTCCTTGGTGCGGTCAAGAACGGCAATCTTCTTGCAGCTCTCAGGAATGGCAGCCAGGAAGTGCTTCATGGAGAAGGGACGATACAGGTGAACCTTGATCAGGCCCAACTTCTCGCCCTTGGCGTTGAGCGCCTTGATCGTCTCGTCGATGGCCTCGCAGCCAGAGCCCATGGCGATGATGACGCGCTCGGCATCCTCCGCGCCCACATAGTCGAACAGATTGTAGTGACGGCCGGTCAGCTCGCCAACCTGCTTCATGACCTCTTCGACAATGGCGGGAGTCGCCTCGTAATACTTGTTGGCAGCTTCACGGCCCTGGAAGTAGATATCCGGGTTCTGCGCCGTACCGGACTGGTGCGGATGCTCCGGATTCAGGCCGCGCTCACGGAAGGCCTTGATGGCATCCCAGTCAACCAGCTTGGCAATGTCTTCATAAGCAATGTCTTCGATCTTCTGGATCTCATGGCTGGTGCGGAAGCCGTCAAAGAAGTGCAGGAAGGGCACGGAGGCCTTGAGGGTCGCCAGATGGGCAACCAGAGCCAGGTCCTCGGCTTCCTGGACGGAGTTGGAGGCCAGCATCGCAAAGCCAGTCTGACGGCAGGCCATAACGTCGGAATGATCTCCGAAGATGGACAACGCATGATAGGCCAGCGCACGGGCGCTCACATGGAAAACGCAGGGCAGCAGCTCGCCGGCGATCTTGTACATGTTGGGGATCATCAGCAGCAGGCCCTGGGAGGCGGTGAAGGTGGTGGTCAGCGCGCCGGCTGCCAGAGAACCGTGCACGGCACCGGCCGCGCCCGCTTCGGACTGCATCTCGGCGATGTGAACGGTCTGGCCGAAAAGATTCTTTCGGCCGCCGGCGGCCCACTCATCGGAGACCTCCGCCATGGGGGAGGAAGGAGTAATCGGGTAAATGGCTGCCACATCGCTAAACGCATAAGCGATATGACCGACGGCTGTATTGCCGTCCACTGTCTTTTTCATAAGACGGGTACCCCCTTATTGAAATTACGTTGCGCCGCAGCCCGCCAAATGGACTGCATAAACCGCTACACACTCTATTATAGTAATCCGTTCCCCCAAAGTCAAGAAAAAACGAAATTTATCGCCGCGAAAACCGCATAGTTTAACAGGAATCGTCCTCTTTTGTATTGACTTATTTCCGCCACGGCGCTACAATGTTGCAGGATATGTTGTCACACCACTTTTCTTGGCTTTGACAGGAGGTTATCCGCCATGGCAGCACTCACACAGTCCCAGCCTGCATCCCATCGCGCCGCCTCAGGCAAACGGCCTTTTTGGCAGGAGTACGGCATTCTGACGCTGGCCACTCTGCTTTTGGATCTGGGCGTTTACTTCTTCAAGTTTCCCAACAACTTCTCCTTTGGCGGCGTCACAGGCATCTCCATTGTGCTCAACCGGCTGCTGCCCTGGAGCGCCGCTTCCTATAACTTCGCAATCAACATGGCGCTGCTGATTGTAGGCTTTGTGTTTATCGACTCTGATTTCGGCGTCAAGACCGTCTATGTCAGTGTGCTCTCCTCCGCCGGGCTGAGTTTATTAGAAGCGCTTTGCCCGCTTTCGACGCCGCTGACCACTCAGCCCATGCTCGAATTGATTTTCGCTATTGTGCTTCCGGCCACCAGTGCCGCCATACTCTTCAATGTGGGCGCCTCGGGCGGGGGAACCGACATCATTGCCATGGTTCTTAAAAAGTACACCAGTCTGGATATTGGCCGCGCGCTGTTCTGCGTGGACCTGTTTATTGTCGTCGGCTCCTGCTTTGTCTTTGACATACAGACCGGCCTGTGCTCCTTCATCGGCCTGATGGCCAAAACGCTGGTCATCGACGGCGTCATCGAAAACATCAACCTGTGCAAGTATTTCACCATCGTCTGTGAACAGCCCGAGCCGATCTGCGATTTCATCCATAATAAGCTGCACCGCGGCGCAACGATCTTCTGCGCTGAGGGCAGTTACGCCCATCACGAAAAAACCGTCATCCTCTCCGTCATGAAACGCAGCCAGGCAGTGCAGCTGCGCAATTACATTCGCCAGATTGAACCGCATGCCTTCATGATGATTACCAACAGCTCCGAAATCATCGGCAAGGGCTTTCGCGGCCTCAACTAACCTCCCCTCTCCGGCTTCGGCATCCCCTGAATGAAAAAGCGTTCAGGGGATGTTTTTTCATATTAACGGCGTTATGGCCGCCTTTTGTCCGAGCCTGATTTATACGCTTCTGCGCACAACTTCATCGTGGTAGAGCAATCCATTATCTTGAAGAGCTTTTTTCGGATTTGCATAATTCCCAACACTCAGGCCGTTTCATTGCTCATTTTTGCAGGATTATAATTCTTATAATGCAATTTCACCCAGAAATAACACGAAAACGAGGTGTCCGGGATTGACACTTACGGGCAATATGCATACAATAACACATAATATGCTAATGGCTTTCAGGAAGCTGTGCAATATGTTTGGGCCGGCGGCGCCGCGCCCATGGAAGGTGGATTGCCATGAACTCGAAAATGCTTTACTACATCCTCAAGCGAATCCTGCTGGCGATACTGACCATCTGGATCGTTATAACGGTGACGTTTTTCGTCATGCACGCCATTCCCGGCGGCCCGTTCGTCGGTGAAAAGGCGATTTCTAAGGAAGCGCAGGCGGCTCTGGAAGCCAAATACGGCTTGGATAAGCCGCTCTTTGAGCAATACACAACCTATCTGCGCGACATCATCACCCGCTTTGGTTTCGGCCCGTCGCTCAAACAGCGCGGCCGCCAGGTCATCGATATCATCCTTGACGGCATGAAGACCTCGGCCAAGCTCGGCGTGATCGCCGCTTTCGGCGCGGCCATCATCGGCATCGTGCTGGGCCCCATCGCCGCCCTGCGCCGCAATAAGATCATCGAC
>CAYOTH010000245.1:0-3697 GCA_964406835.1 uncultured Oscillospiraceae bacterium | reverse complement strand
ATAATAGAGGCGGAGGGAGGCGACACGCCATGGAGGGAACGCGGCTGATTTTTCATTGCGACTGCAACAACTTTTTTGCATCCTGCGAATGTCTGGATCATCCAGAGCTGAAAAGCGTGCCGATGGCCGTGGCCGGGGATCCTCAGAGCCGACACGGCATCGTCGTGGCCAAGAACGAGCTGGCCAAGCGCGCAGGCGTCAAGACGACCGACACCATCTGGATGGCGCAGCGCAAATGCCCGGGGATTGTCTTTGTGCCGCCCCGTCATGCGCTCTATAGCGAAACCTCGCGGCGCGTCAATGCGATTTATCGCAGCTATACCGATTACGTTGAGCCAGCTTCGATTGACGAGAGCTTTCTGGATTTGACCGGCTGCCTGTCCTATTATCACATGACAGCGCGCGAGCTGGCCGATGAGATTCGCCGCCGCGTGCGCGAGGAGATCGGCGTGACGATTTCCGTCGGCGTCTCCTTCAACAAAACCTTTGCCAAAATGGGCAGCGACTATAAAAAGCCGGATGCCACCACCGTCATCACGCCGGAAAACTATAAGGAGCTTATCTGGCCGCTTCCGGTTGGGGAGATGCTCTTTGTTGGCCGGTCGGCGGCGGCGTGTCTGGCCGGAAAGGGCATTGCGACCATTGGCGCGCTGGCGATGCAGCCGGTCGAGCTGCTGAAGGCCTGGCTGGGCAAGAGCGGGGAAGCACTCTGGCGCGCGTGCAATGCGCTGGACGATGCGCCCGTGCGCTGCTTTGACGAGCAGACGGTTGTTAAAAGCGTCAGCCGGGGCATGACCTTTCGGCGCGATCTGACCAGCGCCGAGGAGGTGCGTCAGGGCGTTGTGCGCCTGTCAGACGAGGTGGCGCGTCAGCTTCGGCGGGAGGAACTGCGCGGAAGTGTCGTGCAGGTTCACATCAAAGCCCCCAGCCTGAAGAGCGTTTCCCGGCAGATGACGCTGCCCTGCGGCGTGTGTACGCAGCATGACATCGCCGCCTATGCGCTGGAATTGATCCACAGAAACTGGCCGGTCGGGCCGAATAACCCGATTCGCGCCGTGACCGTGGGCATAACCAATTTGGCGCGCCGCGGGGAGGCCGTCGCGCAGACGAGCCTTTTTGACGGCGAGGCGGGAAACAGCATCTCCTCTCAGGCTGCGCGGGAAAAGCGCGAAAAGCTCGAATGCGCCGTCGATCAGATTTGCCAAAAACACGGCGGCGGCGCGCTGAGACACGGCTGGCTGGAAAACCGGGAAATCGGTCTCAACGACGGCTGGCCCCAGGAGGGCACTGCAGCGCAGGATTAGGGCTTATTGAGGGACGCCTTGTCAAACTGAAAACAAACGCCGGCACAGAGGGGCAAAAGCCCTGATCTGTGCCGGCGGCGTTTTTATCGAAGGGTTATCTGGCAATGGGGTCGAATATCAAGGGAGAGCTTATCGGCGGCGAGGCGTCGTCTGTTCAGGGTAATATTATTAAGCGTTATGCGTCGGTTGCAGTGAACCTCGTCCTGAGAGCCAAAGTGGCAGGCGGGCGTGAGCGCGTCGTCGTCCGAAAAGATCACGATGTCCTCATAGCGCACATCGTCAGTCTGGCCGAGGATGTGGTCGTTGGAATAGGGGCCGTCGTAGATGGGCGAGGCGATGAGCGTCGGCTCGCCGTGGCGGCGCACCTCGTCGTAGGGCTTGTTCATGTCGCTTTGATAGATCGGCGCCAGATCATAGCGGCTGTATTCGCAGCGGATGTTTTTATAGAGCATGTGGTGAACGTGGGCGCGGTCGGTGTTGTGAATGCGCATGAAGACATGTGCGGCGTGAATGATGTCGCAGTCCTCCCAGAGGATGTCGTGATATTCGTCCGCGTTGGTTTCTGCGCCGATTTCCAGCGCCGAGCCCCAGTCGCACCAGACAGTGCAGCCGGTGACAAGGATGTGGTGCTGATTGACGCTGTCCCAGCCCTTGATGCCCTTGAGCACGATGCAGTCGTCGAAATCGCGCAAAAAGCCGTGGGCGATGCGCACATAGCGGCTGTTGAAAAGATCAATGCCGTCGCTGTTGTAGCGCCACATGCCGATGGTCTTGAACCACTCGCAGTTGACATGCTCGCAGTTGGCCACGATATAGGCAAAGGTCGCGCTGTCGCGGGCGATGACGCCGGCAATTTCGCAGTCGGTGCAGGAGTAGAGGTGGACGCAGCCTTCGAGCACCTTGCGCTCGGAGAGATGAGTGCGCAGCGTCGCCTCATCGCGCAGATTGATTTTTTCGATCAACTCCCAGGTGATGAGCTGCGTGGAATTATCGCGCACTTCGCGGCTGCCGTCAATCACGCCGTAGCCTACGATGCGCACGTTCTTTTTATGTAGCGCCGCAACTGACCCGTAGAGTACCGCGCCGCCGTCCACAAACAGCGTCTGGTTATCGTTAAGCTCCAAGGAGCCGATTTCGTGGATGCCGGGGCCGAAATACAGGACGTTCGGGTCGTTTTTGTCTACGCCAAAGTCAGTGACCGGGTTGGCGAAGAGGTGCAGCGCCTGATGCCAGCCGTCGGTTTCGACAGTGTAGGGGCCGCATTGCGTGATCGTGAAGGTGATCGTGCGGCCTTTGATCTGCGGCTGAATGCCCTTGGAAAGCGGGCGGACAACCACTTCGCCAAAGTTATGATCGGCCGTCAGGCAGACGGTGATCGGCTCGTCCATTTCAAAGCTGACGAACGAGGCGATTTCGGTCTGCTCCAGCGGGCGCTGATAGCCTGGCCAGACCGTGTTATAAGGCATGGCGGAAACGCGGCAGAACCAGGGCAGCGTTTTTTCGCCGTTCAGGGAGACATCAAAGGTCGAAACGGTTTTCTCGCCCTCGGGCAGATGATGAATTCGAAGCATGTTTGATTCCTCGCTTTCGAGTCGTGGAAACGAGCCTGAATGCTCGCGACGCCTCTATTGTAAAGGGCGCGTGCTTTTTTGTCAAGAGAAAGTGAAAAACAGCGCTTGACAGCGTGGCTGCTTCGTTCTATAATAAAAGCGAATTACCAAGCGAAAGGTGTGTGTGTGTGATGACTGTGCGCTATGAGGTGACGTCTGCCTGACAATTGCACACAAAATGGCCGGGGCGAGCGCGCTTTTTCCGCTGGGGGGAGAGGGCGTCTGGTTTGTGTTGCCCGGCCCTGAACAGGCCTTTCGTTTTGTCGCGTTCTTCTTAAGCATTTTGTGTTTTTAAGGGAAGCGGAGCATACCGGCAGGGTGTGTTCCGCTTTTTGTATGCCGTTTTGTCTTTGGAAACGTCGCCGTCAATCGTCAAAAAGGCGTGGCCTGGGAGGCGGCGCGGCGTATGAGCTGGTGTGAACAGCATTTTAAAGCGGAAAAACACAAAATGCCTTATGAGGAGGACAAAGCCTTGACGAAGGATTTTTTAGACCATGACAAGAGACAGAACCGGATTTATGCGCGGGTGATGGCCGTGCATCGCGAACGATACGAAATTTCCGGGGAAGAGGGAACCTGTTATGCCCGGCTGAAGATGGCGGCCTGGCGGGAGGAGGCTTCGTATCCGACGGTGGGCGATTGGGTCTGGGCGATTGGCAACCCGCAGGGCGATGCGCAGATTACGGCGCTCGGCCCGCGGTGCACGCTTTTTCGGCGCATCGACGCCTTTGGGCGGCGCGGCGTGCAGGCGGTGGCGGCCAACTTCGACAGCGTGTTTATCGT
>CAYOTH010000244.1:0-3707 GCA_964406835.1 uncultured Oscillospiraceae bacterium | reverse complement strand
TGCCGGCGCTGCGCCCGGAGTCGATCGCCTGATTATGATGCTCACTGGCGAGGAAAGCATCCGCGAGGTCATCACCTTCCCGATGAACAAAAACGCGCAGGATCTGATGATGGACGCACCGACCACCGTCTCCCAGAAGCAGCTGGACGATGTGCATATCGCCATCGCCGTCAAAGAAAAGAACTAAACAGCCAATCCCTGCCGTTCAGGTTTTCAGTTCCCACGGCAGGGATTTTTGCATTTCTCATAAGCCTGTTTTTGGTCAGCTTCGTGATCGCCCGTATGCTATTTAGCCTGATTTTCGGGGCATTTCCGGCTGCAAATCCCTGCATAAAATCGCGATTTCACGAGCCAAAGCCTGTATTTTCCCGTTTTACGCTCTATACAGACAAAAGACCTCAGATAATCAAGGCAAAGAACGATATTCTCCGAGGTCGCGCCGTTTTTTTGCGTTCATATTAAGGTTTTTATAGTATGTCCTCCATAATTCGTGATATAAAAGCGAAAATTCCGTCTGACTTCCTGTTAGAAATCAGACGGAATTTGTCCGTTTGCACCCCGGATACCGTAAGCCACCGGTTGATCAGTAATTAGTTTCTTATCACTGTTAAGCCAATCTCTAAGGTCCTTGTTTGTCGTTATGGGCGATGGATAACGGTGTTTTCTTCAAACAGGAATTCGTTAATCCGTCGCTGCAATCCGATGACGGCTCGCTCTGGGAAGTCTCAGCGAATCTGCTCCAGCAGCGTGTTCTGGCAGGACGGCACCGCCTCCAGCTGCGTCACGACATAATCGCTGAGCAATACGGCGCGATGAAGCGTTTCCTCCAGCGGCAGCCCCTTGAGCAGATTGTGCATAAAGCAGGCCGAGAAGCTATCACCCGCGCCCACCGCCGACACCAGCTTGCTGGACGGCTTTTCGGAAAAGATCACCCGGTTGCTGGCGGCCTCATACACCAGCGCGCCGTCCTTATCCAGCGTGACGATCGTCATTCGAATCCCGGGATAGCGCTCGAAAAGAAGACGTCCTATGTCCTCGGCAGCGCAGGGCGTCTTTAACGCCTCCAGTTCAAACAGCACGCCGGCCTCCTCGCGGCTGACCTTGACCACCGTGGCCGCGCGCAGTCCCTCGTCCAGCGTTTCCGGCGTAATGAAGGGCTTGCGCACATTGACATCGAAGAAAATCTCCCGGAACGCGCCCGAATCGAGCAGCGTCTGAGAGGTGCTGCGGGACAAATCGCCTCGCCGCCCCAGCGTGTCAATGTAGAGCATGTCCATGCCCGGCACGTCCACAGGGGCTACATAATCATAGGCCACGTTATCCAGAAGCCGATAGCTGGGCTGCCCCGCCGCATCCAGCGTGACATGGCAGGCGCCGGTCGGATAAGCGACCGTTTGCAGGCAGTCCTCCGGCATCCCGCGCTCCCCAAGGCAGGCGCGCGCCCGGCTGCCCAGCTCGTCGTCCCCGACGGCCGAACAGAAATGCACCTCGTCGCCCAGCGCGGCCATGTGCGCTGCGAAGTTAAAGGCCGCGCCGCCGATCTTGGCCTCCTCGCCAAAAACATCCCACAGGATCTCACCAAAAACAAGAGCCTTCATATCACCCATTCTCCTTTCCCGTCCAGATGTTTTCAAGCGGCCAGGCTGTGATCTCGGCTCCTTCACAGACGACGCAGTTCAGCAGCGCATCGCAGGAATGCGCCAGCAGCATCGTGTCTTCGCCGCTGCCGATGTAGATCTCCACAGCATGAACATCCTGAATCAGGCGCAGCGTCACGAAGCCGCCTCGCGCGGCCACAGTCCTCTCCTCGCCGCCGCTGATCAACCGCCCCGCCTCCAGCGTCATAGCCAAACCAAAGAGCAAAATAACACGCTTGCCCTCGGCCGGAATGTTCAAAATAATCTCGTTGGCGCGCCCCGAAAGCATCAGCTGCCCCACGCCCTCGCTCTTTGCGCCGCGCAAGCTTTCAAATTCGGCGCAGGGAAGTGCGCACAGGCACACGCGTCCGTCCAGCGATTTCAGAGTCATCTCCTGCGGCGTGGTCATCGAGCCATTGAAAATCGCATGATGAATCGTCGAGCGATTCCAGCCAAAGCGCACGCGCCGCCCGTCTTTAAGGCCAAAGCAGCTCTGCGCCGCATAGCTCATGCCGCCATGCAGCGATTCAATCGGCTTATCGGGAACGAACAGACGCCCCTCGATGTGGCCGATCAGATAGCGATCATGCGCGCCCATCAGCACCCAATAGCGCTGATGATCGCACTCGAGCAGATAAAAATCGGGGCATTCGTTTTCATTTTCCAGCGTAATGCGCTGAACCGCCTGCCAATCCAGAAGGTTCTGCGAATGCAGGAGCATAAACTCGCTGCCGATGAGATACAGCGCCATGATATAGCAGCCGGTCTCCTCACACCAGATGACCTTGGGATCGCGGTTGCCCGCGGCTATGGCTTCGACCATCGGGCGGGGATACTTTTTAAAGGTCTTTCCGCCGTCCACACTGTAGGCCAGACGCTGCGTGTAGGCAACACCCCGGCTCATGTGGCCGCTGTCGCCCGCTGCCGTGTAATAAAGCAGCAGCGGCGCATATTCGTTTTCCTGAAGGCCGGTAAGGTTCCTTTCGTCAACCACCGCCGAGCCGGAGAACATTGTGCCCGTTTCATCCGGGAAGAGCACCTCGTCGCAGGGCGTCCAGTGGCACAGATCGCGGCTGACGGCATGGCCCCAATGCATGTTGCCCCAGCAGGTATCCACCGGATTGTGCTGATAGAAAAGATGATACTGCCCCTCGTAATAGACAAAGCCGTTTGGGTCGTTAATCCAGCCGCGTGGCGCGCTGAAATGCGCCGTCGGGCGCTGCGCTTCCCGATAGAGCGTCACGTCGTCCGGACTGTCTGCAAAGACCGGCACCAAATCACCCTCCGGCTCGAAGGACAAATCCATCGTCTCGCCGACAAAGGCGCGCAGGTCATAGGGCATAACAAAATCCGGCTCGGCGCTCAGACGCAAATCCAGTTCAACACGCACCTTGCCCGCCGCATCGCGCAAAAGCAGCTTCTTTTTGCAGGCGTTCTCACTGATCGGCAGCAGCATATAGCGCTTTTCAATCAGAATCTTCATTTTGTTTTCTCTCCGTTTCTCAGACCGCGCCGCCGCGCATTTTGTTAAGCGAGCGCTCCACGGCGTCCTGGCTGTTGCCCCAGGGCTTATCGCGGTTGCGATAGTCAAACTTGAGCGTAAACCACTCCAGGTCCTTCTCCACACGCTGAATGTTTTCCAGTTCGATTTTCGAGGTCGTCTCAATAAATTGCTGCAAATCTCGCCCGCTCAGGTGCTTGGGCGCTTCCTCGAGCACCTGCGCATAGTGATCCAGACAGAAGCCCTTGGATTCGGCCACGGCCTTTTTGAACTCAGCCTCGTGCGCGTACATATAAAGCAGCGTATAGACATAGCGCTCCATGGCGGCATTGAGGCGATCGCAGAGTATGCAGCTGCACGTCATGGATTTGATCTCCTGCGCGGCGGCCGGAATATCGGCACTCTTTTTGCCCATGCGCGCCAGCAGCCCCTTTTGCCCCTCCTCGCGCGCGGCATCGAGAAGCCCCTCTGCGTTCTTTTGCAGCTTTTCGAGGGTGCGCTTCATATAGGTATCGGTCATCAGCGCCAGCCCCAGGCGGTTGCCCGCCTCGAACATCATCTTGAAATGG
>CAYOTH010000243.1:0-3738 GCA_964406835.1 uncultured Oscillospiraceae bacterium | reverse complement strand
CGCCTCTATTATATCAGAAAAGGACGCTTTTTGCGACCTTTTTTGACAGGCTGGCCCGAGGGATGAAGTTCAATCCCTCGGGTCAAAGCCTGTTTCTAATTTCTTTTTGCGGCGGAAGATCAGGCAGATCACGGCGATCAGCAGCGCGGCCACGGGCAGCCAGATAACCAGGCGCGGGGCCAGCGCGGCCAAGAGCACTGCGGCGTTCTGTGCGAAGGCCTTCAGCCAGGCGACGGAATCGGCAAAAGCTTCCTTCATGCGTTCGCCCAGCGACGCGCCTTCGCTGCCCTCGCCCTGAAGCTTTTCTTCAATCGTCAGCGTCACGGTCGAATAGTTTCGGCGGCTCGACCAGGCGCGCAGCGTGCTTTCATAGCTTTCGATTTCAGCCATCAGCTCGGTGGCGCGCTCGTGAATGGCGATCAGGTCGGTCACACTTTCGGCCGTTTCGTTCATGGCGTTGAGCTGATCCAGCTGGCTGCGCAGAACGTTCAGCCGGGTCGAAACGTCGGTATAATCGGCGGTAATGTCCTCCGCCGTCTCCTCGCGCAGCGTGACGGTGTCCATATCGTCCAGCGCCGTCAGGAAGTTGTCCAGCGATTCGCTGGGAACGCGGATGGTGCCTTCGAGCATCCGGTCGCTGTCCTCGGCCTGGCCGGAGACGGTTTTGTTTTCAAAGTAGGCGTCGTATTCGCGCAGAAGATCGTCCAGCCAGAGCAGGTCGTTGTCGAAATTCTCGGTCACAACGCGCCTGAGCGCCGACCGAAGCACAATGACATCCGCTGAGGACGTATTGCCTGCCTTGGAACCGACCGAAACGTCATCCTCCAGGGAACCGTCGCTTTCTAGGCGGAAGCCCGTCTGGACGCTGGAGCGCATTTCACCAGCATCGAGCGTGTGAGCGGCGGTCATAAGGCCGTCGGCTGTGTCGTTGTAGAGCGCGTCGTTCATCAGGGCGGCGGGCATCATCGACAGGGAATCGGGGTTCAGCGTCGTGCCGACGGCCAGCATGAGCACCAGCACGGCCGCAGCGACGCTCAGCGTGCGTCGCCAGATCAGCCATTTGGGCGCTTTGCGGGCCTGAGCTGCTTCCTCGCGGACGGCGCGCCGCCAGGCGGCCTGGCAATCCAGCGGGACGCTCAGCCCTTCGTTGAGCTCAGCGCACAGCGTGGCGGTTGTCAGCGCCTGATTGAGCAGCTCGGCGCAGCCGTCGCAGCCGAGGGTGTGCTCCTCCATGGCCATTCGTTCTTCTTCAGACAGTTCGGAATCGATATACTGGTCAAGCATCGCTCTGAACCGTTCACAATTCATCATCATGGTTATTTTCCTCCTGCTACTCCCTTAGACCGAATGCCGGCCGAAAAGTTCCGGCTGGCGGGATAAGGCGGCGCGAAGACGCTCGCGGCCGCGGCTGATGCGGGATTTGATCGTGCCGACGTTGGCATCCAGCGTTTGGGCGATTTCCTCATAGCTGCATCCCTGAATGTCGCGCAGCACAATGGCGGCGCGCATGTCCTCGGGCAGCTCGGCAATGGCCCGTTCAATCAGACGGCGCTGCTCGCTTTGGAGCGAATGCTCCTCGGGGGTGTCGGTTTCGTCGCTGGGAGAGTAGCCGTTATCTAGCATGGCGTCCAGCGAGGTGGCGGCGCGCGTCTTGCGCCGGCGCAGCTCGTCCAGACAGCTGTTCATGGTGATGCGGTAGACCCAAGTTGAAAAGGAGGACTGGCCCTTAAAGCTGTTCATTGAGCGGAATATGCGGATCATAGCCTCCTGCACACAGTCCTGAGCATCCTCGCGGTTGCCGCACATGCGCAGTGAGACGGCGTACATTCGGCTTTCCTGAGCGCTCATCAGCGTTTCAAAGGCGATTTGATCGCCTTTTGCGGCCAAACGGATCAATTCCTGTTCGTCGCGCGTGTCCTGCACCGCCGTCACCTCACATAAAAAGCGTATAGTAAACATTCAAACAATCATCAGACGCACAAGTTGGCCCGTTGGTTGCGTATTTTTTCCATTTTTCCGCGAAAAAGTGCTTTTTATGCCGGGGATTATGGGAAATGGCGGCGTTTCTATAAAAAAATGCGCCGCTTCTTTGGGGCGAGGCGGCGCAATCAAAGGCTTATTTCAGCTCGCTGGTGCAGTGCGGGCAGCGCGTGGCGTCCTTGGCGATTTCCATGCGGCAATAGGGGCAAAGACGCGGCGGCTCCTTGGGGGCTTCAACCGGCTTTTTGCGGAAAGCGCCCAGCAGTTTGACGAAGAGAAACACGCACAGCGCCATCAAAAGGAAATCGACAACCGTCTGCAGGAAGTTGCCGTAGGCGAAGACAGCGGCATTTTCACCTTCCCCAAGCGGAATGGACAGCGAGGAAAAGCTGATGCGGCCGGTTAAAAGCGTGATCAGCGGCATGAACAGGTCGTTGACGATCGACGTGACAATTTTGCTGAACGCGCCGCCGATCATCACGCCGACGGCCATGTCGATGACGTTGCCCTTCAGCGCAAAGGTCTTGAATTCGTTGACAAGTCCCCGGGTCTTTTCCTTGAAGCTCATGAACATACGCTCCTTTGTATCATACTGCCTTTATTATACGGAGAAGATACTAAAAAAGTGTTACAAAACCGAAGTATTTGCGTATTAATGCCCGATATCGGGCAAAAAAGGCTTGGACAGGCTCTAAAAGATATGCTATACTGAGGGCAATGCTCCAAAGGGCAAAGGACGCGCGGGAGAGTGAACGAGCATGGCTGAGCAGAAGATCATAGGCTATTCGGATGTGCTGATTGAGGATTTTGAATCGCCGCTGTTTGAAGAGGCCTTTCGGCGCTATTTTGAAGAAATGGGTCTTCATATCCGGGATTGGGCGGCGCTTTTTCGCGAGATGAATCAAAGCGGGGATTGCAAAGCCTTTCTGCGCCTGAACGAGCGGGGCGAGACGATTGGTTTTATTCAGTTTTCGCTTATGCCGTTTAAAAGTAGCTTTTTTGAGGAAACGTGCGGCTTTATCCGGGAATTCTGGGTCGATCCGCTTTGGCGGCGTCAGGGACAGGGGGCTTCTCTTCTGGCGCGGGCAGAGGCCTATTTTGCGCAGATGGGCGTGGAGACGATCTACCTGACCAGCGATGAGGCCGGCGCTTTTTATGAAAAGCACGGCTATGAGCAGCGGCGAGCCTGCATGGCGAAAAACGGCGATCCGGTGTATGTCAAGCGCCTGACCTTTAAGGAAACGTCTTGTCAGGAGATGGGATGATGTGCTATAATTCGAAGTAACAGGGCCGGATCGGAACCGGCACGCAAGCAATCAATAAGGAGCGTGAATCAAACCATGGATTCGATTAAGATCAAACCGACCGCAGGGCAGCTGGCTTTCCTGGATTGGGAATTTGGCGCGTTTTTCCATTTTGGTATCCGCAGTTTCTTCCTGGGCCACAAGGACTGGGACAACCGCCCCATGCCGGCGGAGGCCTTCAATCCCGATCAGCTGGATTGCGAGCAGTGGATTCGCACGGTCAAGGAGGCCGGCGCGACCTATGCCATTTTGGTGTGCAAGCATCACGACGGCTTTGCCAACTGGCCGTCTAAGTATACTGATTATTCTGTGGCGTCCTCGCCTTGGAAAAATGGCCAGGGCGATGTTGTGCGCGAGTATGTCAATGCCTGCCGCAAGTACGGCCTCAAGGTGGGTCTGTATTATTCTCCGGCGCAGTGGGGCGGCAAAATCAGCTTCAAGGAAGACCGGGAAC
>CAYOTH010000242.1:0-3738 GCA_964406835.1 uncultured Oscillospiraceae bacterium | reverse complement strand
GTTCAGGCCGTCCTGAACGTGCGCTTCCATGGTGCGCAGGGTTTCACGCATGGCGTTTTTCTTGCCGCGCACTTTGTCGTAGGCGATGATGCGGCCTTCTTCGTTCAGGTGCATGATCGGGCAGATGTTGAGCACCGAGCCCACCGTGGCCGCCGCACCGGAAACGCGGCCGGTGCGCTTGAAGTATTTCAGGTCGGTCGAGAAGAACTGATGATGGATGCGATTGCGGTTGGCCGTGACCCAGTCGGCAATTTCGTCCAGCGAGGCGCCCTGATCGCGCATGTCGGCGGCCATGTCCACCAGCAGGCCGTAGCCGGAGGAGGAGCACAGCGAGTCGATGACGATCAGACGGCGGTCGGGGTATTTTTCCTTCAGCTCATTGGCGGCCTCAAAAGCGTTACGCACCGAGCCAGTCATGCCAGAGCCGAAGGCAATGTGCAGCACATCGCTCGTCTGAAGCAGCGGCTCGAAAAACTCGACGTACTGGAAGGTGTTGAGCTGAGATGTCGTGGGCAGCGCGCCGCCCTTGAGCAGCTCGTAAAAGTGGGGCAGAGCCTGTGGATCGCGGCCCATGTCGTCGATGTATTCCAGATCGCCGACCATGTAGGAATAAAACAGGATGGGCAGCTTGCGCTCAGCGGCATAGCTGTAGGGCAAATCAATCGTCGATTCGCAGGAGAGAATAAAGGGTTTGTCCAAGGTAGTGTCACCTCGATTGGAAAGCATTTTTGTGATTAAAGCGCCGTCAGGTGCGCCCCGCCGCTGACCGGGATATCGATCAGCGAAAGCGCCGAGGCGTCCAGCACATAATCGGCGACGGCACGGCCCAGACAGTCGATGGTCTGCACGCGGAAGCGGCGATGGGCGCTGTCCAGCAGTGCTGTGCGGCCTTCAGGCGTGGCGTTGAGCAGCCAGATGTCCCCGCAGGCGGGCAGATCGACCAGGCGGCCGCCGTCGTAGAGCGCGATAACGGTCTCGCCGTCCTTTTCAGCGCGCACCAGCGAATACAGGTTGTGTGCCGCGTCCACCTCAAGGGGCGCATCTAACAGGACGCTCTTGTGTTCCTGCATGAAGCCGAGCCAGAAGCGCAGCAGCGCGCGGTGCTCGTCGCTGATTTCGTCCAGTTTGACGGAAATCTGCGGCACGGCAAAGATAACGCTCAGCAGCTGAAGCGCGGCGGCCTCGGGTGTGTCGTTCTTGTGCCACATCAGCATATCGGAATGCACGGCAGTGTTGCCCGAAAGCAGGCGCAGGTCAATCGTGCCGATGCGGTTGGAGAGCGGGTCGTTCGGGCAATCGCCCACGCGGAACATGTTGCCGAAGGTGCGCATGACCGGGCCGATGTAGCTCTGACGGAACTCGATGAGGATGTCGGGGCGGATGGCCTTGAGCGAGGTCATGACGTCGGTCATCAGCCGCTCGACGGCGTCCTCCACCTTGGCATAGTCCATTTCGGGCGTCAGCGGGGGCAGGTTCTTTTCCTCCGTGTAGAAGGAATCGATGAAATCCAGCTTAAAGCCGTCCAGGTTCCATTCGCGCAGCGCCGTGACATAGGTGTTGATCAGGTAGGCACGCACATCGGGATAGCGCGGGTCCAGCACGCCGGTCGTCAAAGACTCGTTGTTGGAAAGCAGCTTGTTTTTGAAGCTTTCCCAGTGCTTGGAATACAAGCCGACGAAGGGTACGCTGTACCAGAGCATGTATTTCATGCCCAGTGCGTGAACCGCCTCGACATGGGCGCGCATATCGGGAATTTTTCGGGGGCAGACTTCCCAGTCGCCGCAGTAGGCATAGCCGCGCTGGCCGTCGTCGGTCTGCCAGCCGTCGTCCACGATGACCGTCTTCAGGCCCAGCGCCGCCGCCCGGGCGCACTCGGCCTCGATCTCGGAGGCGATTGTCGCCTGATGGAAGGAATACCAGCAGGAGTACATGGCACTGCGCGCATCCTCGGGAACGGGCATGGGCGTCAGGTTGCCTTCAACTTCCCACCAGCGGCTCACGCGGCGCAGTGATTCGGCCAGGGACATATCCTGCGTGCAGCGATAGAGCGTCACGGCGTAATCGTGCGTTTGGCCGGTGGCGTCCAGCGGAATTTCCACCTTGCACAGCAGCGTGCCGTCCTCCTCATGAACGCCCAGCGAGCAGGCAATCATGGTCTTCACGTCGCTCAGAGCCAGCGTGAAGCGGTTGCGTCCGGCGGCGTTGTAGAAGCAGAAGACCGGCGCGGAGCTGGCGATCATCGATTTGACCGGACCGTGCCAGTCCACATGCAGCGCGCGGTGATCGTGGCAGCCGGGATACCATTCGTACTGAATGTCGATAATCGGCACGCTCCACTCGATGGTCAGCCGGGGCGTTTTTTCGCTCAGCTCGTCCCAATGCGCGCGGATGGCGGTGTAAAGCGCGCCCTCCTGGCTGGCTTCAAGCTGCATAGGCAGGTTGGCAGAGATGGTCAGGTTACCGAAGGTTATTTGAGCGGGGGCGTGTTTAATCGGCATGGGGGAAAAACCTCCTTATTGGTAAGAACTGGACATTGTTCAGGCGCGCTGGGTCAGCCAGGCGTTGAGTACGGCGGCATCGCGCAGCAGCGCTTCGTCCGAATCATCCTGCACGAACTCCATGAGCGCGTGCGTGTTGGAAGGCACGATGTCCAGCGCCTGCTTCCAGAGCGCTTCGCCGTCGGCCAGGGGCAGGCGGGCGTAATCCGGCAGCCAGGTGAAGACGTGAACGTGGCTCAGGCGGGGCAGTACGGCCTTGAGCGAATCAATGCGCTCTTCCATTGTCCAGTCCCAGCGCGGCTGCCAGTAAAAGCGCAGCGCCTCGCAATCGCGCGTTTCCTCCAGCAGGCGCTGAACGCTCTGCCGGTCGTCGGTCAGCGTGCCGCCGTGGTATTCCAACGTCAGCGTGACGCCGGCCTGGCCTGCCAGTTCGGCGCAGGAGCGGATGCAATCGACCGTTTCCCGGCGCTGTTCGGCGGTCATATCGGCCGAGGCGGCCTGTCCGCCCCAGATGCGCATGACGGGCGAACCCAGCTTGACGGCGGTTTCGAGGTTGGCTTTAAAGGCGTCCAGGCTCTGTCCGGCGCGATAATAGCTGCCGTAGGAGGCCACTTCCAGGCCGTGGTCGAGCGTCAGTGCGCGGATAGCAGCGGCGTCGGCCTCGGGCGGGCAGTGAACATCGCCGCCCCACTCAATGCAGGACAGATTGGCCTTTTGGCACAGCGTGCAGATTTCCAGCGGCGTCTTCTGGCGGAAAGAAACGGAAACAAGACCGGATTTCATACTGTTTAATCCTCCGTATCGGTTTGGAGTGGGGCGGTTTTGAAGGTTTCGGCGAAGAGATCGTGGAAGGCCTGTTCGCACGGGGCATGGGCCAGCTCGGCGGCGGCCACGGCGGCGCCAAACACCGGCGGCAGATCGGGGCGCAGCAGCCGGTAATCGGCGGAAAGCTGCCAGCGCACGCCCTCCAAAAGGCGCGGCGCTTTCCACAGGCTGCCCACCAGCGAGACCAGATAGGGCGCGCTCTCCAAATGCGAGGCGCAGGTGGCGATCAGCAGGCGCAGCTCGCGGCAGGCGTTTTCGACGATGGCCAGCGCCGCGCGGTCGCCCTGATCGGCGGCTTCGAAGGCCAGCGGCGCAAAGGAGGCCACCGTGCGCTTGCCGCCCTGATAGAGCATGGGGACAGCCCCCAGCACGTTGAAGCCCAGCTGCCGCTCGACCAGCTCGGTCAGGCGCGTGG
>CAYOTH010000241.1:0-3773 GCA_964406835.1 uncultured Oscillospiraceae bacterium | reverse complement strand
ATCCTCACCCGTGCCGATTCCTACATCGGCGTCATGGCGGACGATCTGACCACCAAGGGCACGGACGAGCCCTACCGCATGATGACCAGCCGCGCTGAATACCGGCTCTTGCTGCGCCAGGACAACGCCGATCAGCGCCTTACCGAGGCAGGCTACAAAATCGGGCTGGTGAGCCGCGCACGCTATGAAAAAATGCTCGAAAAGAAACGCGCCAGCGAGGAAATCATGCGCTATCTGCGCAAGACCTACGTTCCGGCCGATGAAAAGCTGCAAGCGCTGCTGGCCGAACGCGGTGAAGCGCCCTGTGAAAAGGGGGCTTTGGGACTGCGCGAGCTGCTCTGTCGCCCGTCGATGACCATGCGCGATCTCTTCCCTCTGGATAGCTGGCTGAGCACGCAGCGCAGTGACGCCCTGGAGCTGGCCGAAATCTCCGTCAAATACGAAGGCTATCTCGACCGGCAGCGCGCCCAGATTGAGCAGTTCCGCCGCTCCGAAGAGGTGCTCATCCCTGATTCCATCGACTACATGGCGCTGGAAACGCTACGCATTGAGGCGCGCCAGAAGCTAAGTGCCCGCCGTCCCCGCTCAATCGGGCAGGCCGCGCGCATTCCGGGCGTCTCGCCGGGCGATATGGCCGCACTGATGATCTACATTGAAAAATACCGCCGCGAACACAGGGAGGACAACGAATGCGCGAATTGATCCGCGCCGGAGCCGCCAGCATGGGCCTTGCGCTGCCCGAGGACGCTCCGGACAAAATCGTTATCTATCACGAAATGCTCATCGAGGCCAACAAGGTCATGAACCTCACCCGCGTGCCGGATGACGCTGCCGAGGCCGTCGATCGCAATTACCTCGATTCTCTCGCCCCGCTAGCCGTTGACGGCCTGCTGGACGGCGTGAAAACGCTCTGCGACGTGGGCAGCGGCGCCGGTTTTCCGGGCCTGCCGCTCGCCATCGCCCGGCCGGATATTCACGTCGTGCTGATGGATTCGCTGGGCAAGCGCGTCAAGTTTCTCCAAAGTGTGATCGACCGGCTTCATCTCAATGCCGAGGCGGTTCATACGCGCGCCGAAGACGCTGCCAAACTGCCGGCCTTCCGCGATCGCTTTGACCTGGCCACGGCCCGCGCAGTGGCTGCGCTGCCCGTGCTCTGCGAGCTGGTGCTGCCCTTCGTCGCGCCGGGCGGACGCTTTATTTCCTACAAAGGCCCCTCGCTTTCCGAGGAACTGGAACAGTCCGGCGCGATTTTAACGCGCATGAGATCCCGCGCCGTCGCCGAGCACAGCGTGCTGATTCCCGGCCGCGATTGGGATCACCGCCTGTGCGTCATTGAGAAGAACGGCAAAACGCCCGCCTCCTTCCCGCGCAAGGCCGGAGAAGCTGGGCGCAACCCCATACTGCGCTGACGGAGGATACCCATGCAGAGAATCCGTGCCTCCGTAGGCCATTACGGCTATGACATTCGCCTGGACAACGGCCTGACTGGGCGGCTGGGCGATGCGCTGGCCGAAGGGCTTCAGCCCCGCCGCGCCCTGCTCATACTGGACGAAAACATCGATGCGCTCTATGGCGCGCGCGTCGTGCGTTCGCTGGAAGCGGCGATGATCCGCCCCTGCGTGCTGACACTGCGCGCTGGCGGCTATGCCCAGACGCTGGACGCCCTGCGGGAAATCACCGCGGCCATGAACGACATGCCTCTGACAAGTGAGGATGTGCTCATCGCCATGGGCGGCGGCACGCTGTGCGACAGCGTGGGCTATGCGGCCTGGAACTACAAAAGCGTGGTACGCCTGGTCTACGTCCCCACGACGCTCATCGGCATGGCCGACTGGGCGGTGGGGGGCAAGACGGCGCTCGAATACAAAAGTGGCTCGCGCATGATCGGCTCATTTTTCCCGCCGAGCATGACGCTGATCGACCCTCAAACCGTCTGCACCATGCCCGAGCGCGAATTTGAAAGCGGCATGGCCGAGGTCATTAAAAGCGCCTGCGCCGCCGACGCCGCGCTGTTTCATCAGCTGGAAACGCTCACCGGGCGCGCCGCCGTCGAGCTGCGCATGGAGGAAATCGCCTGGCGCTGCCTGGCCATCAAGCAATCGCTGTCCGGACGCGAGCGCCACAAGCTGATGCTCGGCCACGAAATCGCCAACGCCATTGAAACGGCGCAGCGCTATCGCGGCCTTTTGCACGGCGAAGCGGTGGGCGTGGGGCTGCGCATCGTCTCTCAGGCGGCCGAGGGCTGCGGCATGTGCGCACGCGGAACCGCCAAGCGCCTGGCCGACTGCCTGGATCGCTATCACCTGCCGACGACGGCAGTGGTCGATCCCGAGTTTATGCTCCGACGCATTCGAACCCTGGGCGACAATCTGGACATAGCCATTCCCGAGCGCATCGGCTGGAGCACAGTGCGTCATCTGGGCAACGCCTTTCTGGCCGACGCCTGGTTTAACGCCTCGCATTGACGATTCCGGCCTGTTTTCCATCAACCTTCAGGGAGGATATTTTGAAAGCACTGTTCTCTTTTCTGCTCATCCTCATGCTGGCCGTCTCTCCAGTGCTGGCTGAGGAGATCACCGCGCAGAATGAAATTCTGCCGGCCATGGAGGTCTATTCCTGGTTCACCATCAGCCCGTTGGATGTCAACGGCGATGTTCCCTCGCCCGAGGGCGGCAAATACCGCGTGCTGGACGACGAGCTGGTTTCTAAAGCGGCCATGCAGTCTCTTCTGCATCGCTATTTCAGCGACGAGCTGGCTCAATCGCTTTGGACCTGGGACTCCTATGACGCCGTAGACGGCCTGCTTTACGGCTATTATCCCGGCGAAAGCCCGCTTGAGCGCGACATAGACCCCGATATTTCCGAGGTTTCCTACGAGCTGACGCTCTCAACCGACACCGCGCGCATTTACACAGCTAGCGTGTACTGCCTCTCCAGCGAGGAGCCACTGCTCTTTGAATTCATCCAGGAGCCGACTGAGGACGGCCGCTGGGTTTTCACGCAATTTCCGTTCTTCTGGTAAACGATCTCAAAAAGCGCTTCGCCTTGAAGGGACGAGGCGCTTTTTTCATGATTTCAACGCCCGTTGGGGCATGAGCTTCCCCATAGTGCAGGACGAGAAAGTGAGAATCGCAAGCTCCATCCGTCTCGGAGCGTCAAAAGCGCGCTCAAGGTCATGCGCTTTTTTAAGTGAGCCGCTGCTGATACTCGGCCTGGCGAAAACGCCACGGAAAGCAAAGACTCAATAGAAAAAGTTCAGACAAATTCTCTCCTGTCGCAGAATATGGGGCGATAGTGAATCCAAAAGCCCCTCTTCAGATCAGGCCAGAAGCATACGATCAATCACCTGCTTCACAGCGCCCTCCTCGGAGATGTCTTCGCACGTCCCTTGCCGCCTATGTCATATGAATGACTTGCGCTTTCCCAGTGGAATCACCCATACTCTATCGTTCCCTGATTTTTCCAAAGCCTTTTTGCTGACGCTCAGCGGGTCAGCCCTTGGATTGAAGAGATAAAAAGCGACAGAAACTTCTTAAAGCGCCCAGGCCCGTCAGAACATCAGGACGTCTCCTTGGGAAGATTCTCTCAATCGCCAATTTGACTTTCTCGCATAGAAAAAGCAGACGCTCAGGCCGGTTCCCGAATGTCTGCTTTTTCTATTCTGAGTGCTTTTACCGCCCAGCGGTGAAGGCGTCCAGTATGTCGGAGGGCTGATTGCGCAAAAGCTGCATGGCATGGAAAATCTGCTCCATGCGCGCATCGGTCTCGGTAAT
>CAYOTH010000240.1:0-3801 GCA_964406835.1 uncultured Oscillospiraceae bacterium | reverse complement strand
GCAAGGGCGTTATGGCGGCGGCCACGCGCGACGAGGACTATGTGGAGCAGATGTACGTCGTCTCCACGCACGATCCGATTCTGTTCTTTACCAACAGAGGACGTGTCTATCAGCTGGGTTGCCATGAAATTCCCGAAGCCAGCCGCACGGCGCGCGGTACGGCTGTGGTCAATCTTTTGCAGCTGGATGGCGGCGAGAAGGTCACGGTCATGCTGCCCATGCCGCGTGAACGCGTTGAGGGACATTACCTCATCATGGCCACGCGCAAGGGCCTGATTAAGCGCACCAGCCTGGATGAATTTGCCAATCTGCGCAAGAGCGGCCTGATTGCCATTGTGCTGCGCGAGGACGACGAGCTGATTCGCGTGGCGCTGACCGACGGCACGAGCGATGTGCTGCTGGGCACGCGCGACGGCATGTCCATTCGCTTCGCCGAGAGCGACATGCGCCCGATTGGGCGCGCGGCCATGGGCGTCAAGGCCATCGAACTGGATGAGAGCGACGAAGTGGTCGATATGATGTCCGTTGAGGATAATACGCAGGTGCTGGCCATTACTGAACTGGGTTACGGCAAGCGCACACTGCCTGAGGAATACCGGGCGCAGAGCCGCGGCGGCAAGGGCATTAAGGCGATGAACCTGACCGAAAAGACTGGCCGTCTCTGCTGCCAGTTGCCCGTCCATGACGATGAGGATATTCTGCTGATTACCGACGACGGCGTGATTATCCGTATGCCGGTGGCCGATATTTCCACGCTGGGCCGCAACACGCAGGGCGTGCGCCTGATGCGCGTCGAGGCCGGCTGCAAGGTGGTGGGCGTGGCCCGCGCCGAGGCCGACGAGCCGGAGGCGGATGCTATCGAAGCAAGTGAGGGGGCTGAGGTCGCGCCGGAGGCTTCTCTGGACGAGGCGCCTACGCAGAAGCTAAACGATGAGCCGGATGCGCTTGATCGGCTGGTGGAGTCGCTGGAAAACGATCCTGAGCCGGAAGATGAGCTGTAAAAAGCGATAAAACGCGATATCGGAGCAATCCGCGCGGAGCGATGCTTCGCGCCGGGTTGCTCCTTTTAAGATGAGGAGAAGAAAGCTATGCGAAAAATGCGGCTGGACAGGCTGCTTTCCCGCAATGGATATTCCCGCAAGGAGGCTGCGGCGCTGGTGAAGGCGGGCCGTGTGACGGTGGACGGCCGTCCTGTGGGCGATGCGGCGATGCAGCTGGATCTGGATACCGTGTGCGTGTGCCTGGACCAGGAGGCGCTGCGTACGGCCAAGCATCTGCATCTGATGATAAACAAGCCGTCGGGCGTGCTGACCGCTACGCAGGATCCCCACGGCCAGCGGACGGTGGCGGATTATCTGCCGCCGGCCTTTCTGGCGCTGGATATTGGCTCGGTCGGACGGCTGGACAAGGATGTGACAGGGCTGGTGATTATGACCACCGACGGGCAGCTGGCGCACCGGCTGATTTCCCCGCGCTGGGAGCAGGACAAGCACTACATTGCCCATGTCGAGGGACGCTTGACCGAGGCGGATGCTGAACGCATGGCCGAGGGCATCGAGCTGAAGGATTTCACCTGCGCGCCGGCAAAGCTGGAGATTATTAAGGCGGGCGATGTGGAATCACTGTGCGAGGTCACCGTTCACGAGGGAAAATATCATCAGGTCAAGCGGATGCTGGGCGCGTTGGGACACCCCGTGACGGCGCTGCATCGGCGCTCGATTGCCGGAATTGAGCTGGACGAGACGCTTGAAGCGGGAGCCTGGCGCGAGCTGACGCCGCAGGAGCGAGCGCACCTTTATACCGTGACCAATTTGGAGGAATAAGCGATGCCGGAACATTATTATACGCAGGATCCGCACAGCGCGCACAAGGAACGCACCATTGTCGCCCGGGCGGCTGACATGACGCTGACCTTTGACACCGATGCGGGCGTGTTTTCCAAAAACGAGCTGGATCCGGGCAGTAAGTTGCTGATTGAATCGATGGGCGCTTTGTCCGGGCGTGTGCTTGATCTGGGCTGCGGCTGGGGGCCGGTGGGCATTTGCCTGGCGCTTAAAAACCCGCAGGCGCAACTGGTGCTCTCCGATGTCAATGAGCGCGCGCTGTCCCTGGCTCGGCGCAATCTTCAGAAGAACGGCGTTCAGGCTGAGGTGATCGAAAGCGACGGCTTTTCGGCGTTGGAGGGGACGTTTGATCATGTAGTGACCAATCCGCCGATTCGCGCGGGCAAAGCGGTGATTTACGGCATGTTTGATACCGCCTGGGAACGTCTGACGCCGGGCGGAACGCTGACCATCGTCATTCGCAAGCAGCAGGGCGCGCCCTCAGCGCTCAAGCACTTGCAGGAGAAATTCGGCGAGGCTGAGGTTATCGCCCGGGGCGGCGGATACTGGATTATCCGCGCGGTGAAGGGCGATGCGGGAAGGGAGCAGGAAGCATGAATCAATCCAGACTTGAGCGCGTGGTTGAGCTGATGAAGCGGGATAATTTGCCCTGCATACTGGTCAGCGAGACCGAATCGGTGTATTATCTGACGGGACGCTGGATTTCGCCCGGCGAGCGTATGCTGGCGCTGATGATTACGGCGCAGGGGGCAGTGCGCCTGTTTGCCAATAAGCTGTTTATGCAGCGCGAGACGCCCGATTTGCCGCTGACAGAATATGACGATACGCAGGATGCCATTGCCGTGCTGGCGGCGGCTTTGCCCGAGGGGATTGGGGAGGTTGGCATCGACAAGCGCTGGCCGAGCCATTTTTTGATTCGCCTGATGGAAAAAAGGACGGATTTACGCATGCGCATCGGCTCGGCGCCGGTGGACGATGCGCGGATGTGCAAGGACGGTGATGAGCTGGCGGCTCTGCGCGAAAGCTCCCGACTGAACGAACGGGTGCTGGAGGCGCTGATGAAGACGGTTCGCCTCGGAGATACCGAGCGCGCGCTGGGTGAACGCTATGTCGAGATCGCCCGTTCGATGGGCGCGGCGGGCTACAGCTTTGAGCCGCTGGTCTGCTTTGGCGCACATTGTGCCGAGCCGCATCACGATTCGGACGATACGCCGCTTCGGGAAGGCGATGCGGTGATTTTCGACGTGGGGCTTGACCTGAACCACGCGATGAGCGACATGACGCGCACAATGTTCTTTGGCGAGCCGACCGATGAGATGAAGTGCGTCTATGAGCTGGTGCGGCGCGCCAACCTGGCCGGCAAGGCGGCGGTTAAGCCGGGTGTTCCGCTTTCGGAGATTGATCGGGCGGCGCGGCAGGTGATTGAGCAGGCGGGATACGGCGAATATTTCATTCATCGCACCGGACACGGCATTGGTCTTGAAGTGCATGAGCCGCCGGATGTGAGCGCTTCCTGCGAGCGCACGGTGCAGCCGGGCATGGTGTTTTCCATTGAGCCGGGCATTTATCTGTCCGGAAAATTCGGCGTGCGAATTGAGGATCTGGTGGCTGTGACCGACACTGGCTGCGAGGTGCTCAATAGCCTGGAGATTCCTTCCTGGGCGCGCTGAAGGTGCAGTTTACAGTCAGAAAGATAGAATAAGGCCCCGTTTCGGAAAAGGTTTTCCGAAACGGGGCTGTTTTGATGAAGTTGAGAAGACTTATTCGACGGGAATGCCGAAATAATCGCGGGCGTTGTTGAAGCAGATGCCCTGCACCAGTTCGCCCAGGGTGTCCATGTCGGCAGGATATTCGCCGTTTTCAACCCAGGAGCCCAGCACATCGCAGAGGATGCGGCGGAAGTACTCGTGGCGCGGATAGCTGACGAAGGAGCGGCTGTCGGTGAGCATGCCCACGA
>CAYOTH010000239.1:0-3812 GCA_964406835.1 uncultured Oscillospiraceae bacterium | reverse complement strand
GATCCTCGAGAAGACGCAAAAAGCGGGCGCGATAATCCTCAGCCGCCTTCTTGACCGCTTCTGCCTCAGACTTATGGCTTTCCACCTCAGCCTTGGCCGCCGCCGTCACAGCCGCCGCCTGCTCCTCCGCGCTGGCAATCATGGCGTTGGCCTTCTTGCGCGCCTCGGCCACCGTCTCGTCAGCTAGGCGCTGAGCGCTGATCAGCGTCTCACGCAGCGTGGTTTCGAGGTTCTTGAAGTACTGCGGCTCGTCGATCGAGGTCGCCTGAACTGGCGCGGCGGGCTGTGCAGCAATCACAACGCTGCGCGGCTCCTCGGCCACAACCACGGGGACTGCACTGGCCTGAGACACCTCGTCGCTCGCCTGAGCCTTCAACTGAGCCAATTCCTCACGCGCCTGCGCGGCCTCAGCCATCGCCTCGCGGTTTTCCTTAATCATGGCCTCCATCTGCGTGGCCAGCTCATCGAGGAAATCATCCACCTCGTCAATGCTGTAGCCGCGAACCTGCTTAGAGAACTCCTTCTCATGGATATCTTTAACGGTAATAGCCATATCGATCATCCTTTCCGTTTCGTCCAACCGACAATTAATGCTTTGTATTCGACACAAGCCCTCAAATTCCTGCCCGTTTTGAAAAAATAACTTTATTTTCCTGTGCCATAGACAAAAAGCCTGAGGGCAATGCGTCCCTTCTTCGTTTCGCCCTCAATCTGCTCGAGGCGCATGCGTCCCGTCCCCCGCAGAGAAATAAGCGCGCCTTCCGGCACGGCGGCATCGGTACGCAGCGTTTCGACCTGATTGACGAAGGTCTTCCCGCTCTCAATCAAACGAGCCGCTTCCGACCGGCTCAGAGAAAACGCCGCCGCCAGGACGGCATCCAGCCGGACAGAGGCCACCACGACGCGCGTCGTCCGCCCCTCCGGCGCAGGCAGATCAATCACCGCATCCACCTCTTCACAGCGCAGCGTCACCCGCCCCGCACTGCTCAAAGACGAGACGATATAGCCCGCCATATCGGCCTCGGCAAACAGATAGGCAAACTCATGCCCCAGCACGATATCGCCGATCTTTTCCCGTTCAAAGCCCAACGCCATCAGCGCGCCCAGCAAATCCCGATGCGCGGGCGAACCAAACTGCGCGCGCCAGGTTATGCGAATCGGTTGAATCGGCCACTCGGCCTCAGGAGGGACTTCCTGCGTATAAAACGCCGCCATGCAGCGCTCGGCTTCGGCATAGCCGCCGTAGAAAGCAACCGAAACGCCCTGCTTCTGCGCCGCCAGACGAGCCTGCTGAATCTGCGCCATGTCCAGAAAATGCGTAAAGGAAGGCGTTTGACGCTTCTCAGTCCGTACAGCCAGCTCATGGAGCCGCTTGATTTCCATATCCACGCCGTTCATCATTAAAAGCGATAAATCAGGTAGTTAAAGAACGTATTGACCAGACGGGTGATGATGCGCACGCCAAAAATGGCCAGCAGCACGGACACATCCAGCATTAGCCCTCGTTCCATCAAACGCCGCGCCAACGGCCGAAACGGCGCCACAATAGGCTCGACCAGGCGCTGCATAAACGTATAAATCGAGCTGCCCGGTCGCACAAACCAGGTCATCAGGCAATACGCCGCCAGAATCCAGGAAACAATGTTCAGGAAAATATTGATGCCCGACTGAATCTGATAGGCAATCTGATAGCCATATCCCATGCGTTCACATCCCTTCTGCCTTTTTCGGGTTTTAGTATTTGTTGGAATCAGTGCTCGTCACTTCGACGGTGCTGGGCGTCAGCAGCCAGGCCCGCTCGGAGGCGCGCGTCAGTGTGGCCCCGATGGCATAGGTCGCGCCGCACATGGTATCCACCGCGCGCTGCGCCTGGCCCGGATCCAGTCTGTCCAGATTGAGCAGTATAGTCTTTTTATCCACCAGCGCCAAAATGACGTCCTTGCATTCCTCAATGGAGTGCAACGTGCAGACCACTGTCTGCTGGCGGCTGCTTTCAGACGCCGTGCGCGGGCTCTCCTCGGCATAGGCCGAAGCGCCATAGCGGCTCGCGCTCGAGGTGAAACGCTGAGAATACGAGGACGTATCATATTCGGCGCTGCGACGTCGCTCGCCGCCCTCCGCTGCATAACGGCCGTAGTTGGTGGTTGAACGCGCATTAGAGCGCGCCGACGAAGCGCTGCCGTTCGAGCCCGACGTCGAACGATAAGCACCGGGGGTATAGCCGCTGCGCGCCGAGGACGTGTTCGTCCTGGACTGCGCCTGATAGGAAGAGGTGCTCTTGGCGGCCGGACGACGGGTATTCGTCCAGCTCTCATCGCCAAATTCGTCGGAATCATCCTCAAGATTCACGCGTCCCCGATTCCGGCTGCCCGCCTGAGAGGCCGCGCGCTGACGGGGCTGAGTCTGCTCCTCAAAATCGGCAAACTCGTCGAACTCATCGCGCGTATTCTGCCGCCGCGAAGTCCTGGCGGCCGCACCGTTCTGTTCCGCGTCCTCGTCTCGATCGGTATCCACCAGTCCGATTAAATCCAGAAATCGGTTCAAACCTCTCGGTTTCTGCTTCGAAGCCATTTTTACAGTATCCTCCTTAAACATTGGCGGGCGCGGAACAAAGCGCCCCAATTGTCCTTTTGTCACCCAGCCGAACGCATGCCCGGCCGATTCCTGCCTCACCTTATATTTCCGCAGCCTCTGCGCTTAGAGATGCAGCCGTTCGCCAAACAGCGCCGAGCCAATACGCACCATCGTCGCGCCCTCTGAGGCGGCGACCAGGCAATCATAGCTCATGCCCATGGAGAGAATCTCCATCCGCGCGTTGCCCTCGGGGTGATCACGCAATCGGTCAAACCAGACGCGCATCCGCCTGAAATACGGGCGAACGACCTCGGGATCTTCTGCTTTGGGCATAATGGCCATCAGGCCGCGTATGGACAGCCCGGGCAAATCGGACGCCCTTTGCAGAAAGTCAATCAACTCGTCCTCGTCCAGGCCCGCCTTCTGCGGCTCCCGGGCAATGTTCACCTGCACCAGCGCCGGCATCACCAGGCCGTGCTTTTCCGCCTGACGGCTGATTTCCTCCGCCAGACTCATCCGATCCAGCGACTGGATCATATCGGCCAGACCCATCAGATATTTGACCTTGTTGGTCTGAAGCTGGCCGATAATATGCTTTTTACAGGACATCGTCAGGCTTGGCGCTTTATCACGCAGCTCCTGAACGCGGTTTTCACCAATCAGATTGATGCCGCCGCGACAGGCCTCGTTGACAACATCCGCCGCCACGGTTTTCGTCACCGCACAGATCTGAACGCCGCCCCAGGAACCTGAAGCCTCATTCAAACGCGCCTGCCAGAGCTTATATCGCATTTCAAAGTCCTCTTGACCCATAACGGAAAGACTCCTTCTTCAATGGTTCTATTTTACTTTAACATAGCAGCCCGCATAGAGCGCCTGCGTATACTCCGTGCTGATCAGAACACCGTCGGACGTTGTCGAAAGCACGATCACCGGAATAAACGTGCCGCCTGCGCCGTCATAGACGTACACGCCGGTCTGGCCGTTTTCAGTGTAGATAGCCCGAGCGGGAACCTTCAATCCGGTCACTTCCGTGCTGATGATCGCCTTGCCGGCGCGCTGATTGAGCAGCGGCCCCATCGGATCGGTGAACTGGAGCAGCGTCACCACGGAATTGCCCGATTTAACGCTCGAAACCACGGTAGCCTGGAAGACCACGTCTTCAAAACCCACCATCTGGAACCAGAAATTCTGTCCCGTAACCGGATTAAAGGCCGCATCGTCGGTGAGAATATAAG
>CAYOTH010000238.1:0-3841 GCA_964406835.1 uncultured Oscillospiraceae bacterium | reverse complement strand
CTCGGCGAACCGCTAAACACACGCCCCATTGAATCCGGCGTCCTCATTCCCGAGGGCGTCGGATTTTTTCAGCCGCCCGTTTCGTCCTCGCCAACAGGTGACGCGCTGGCCTCGACATAGGGAATAAATTCGCCCTGGTCGTTGTAATAGCCGTCCGCCGTGTAATTGGAGTCATACAGCGCATCGTTCATCCCCATGCTGGGCATACGCTGATCGCTGTAATCATAGCCGACATAGACGCCGTCCGTCACCGCGCCCATCAGCCAGCTTTTAACATCGTCAAGCAGCCAGGGATTGTGGAAATACTGATAGACCTCGACAGTCGTCATCGACAGGGCAAGCACCAGCGCCAATAGGCAAAAGGCCATCCCCCGGCGAAACGACTTCTGATAGCGCCGGGTGATCGTTCCAAAGATTTTGATAACGCCTGTGCTGGCGATCAATACGCCCAAAAACGGCACCCAGCACAAAATGCAGGCAAAGACGCCCAATCGTACGCCAGAGGCAATGCGCCGCTTCTCCTCGCGCTCCTGGCTTCTTGTATATTCGCTCATAACACACTCTCCCGTTTGGCTGATCGTATTCTGATTAAAAAGACGCCGAACTCGATTGTTCGGTTCCGCGTTTCTTTCATTATACCAGCCGCCCGAATGCCTGGCAAGACAAAATGTCATTTTTTCGCCATGATCGCCCCAAAGCGTCACATCGACGTGGTTGACAGAATGGCAAAAGTGTTATATGATGACTGAAGAAAATCCAATGGAGGAAATTGTCATGTCTGAAGAATGCACGCATAACTGTGAGACATGCGGCGCCGATTGCCCCAGCAAAGGTCAGGCTCCCGAAAGTCTCCTCGCACCCGCCAATAAGCACAGCAATGTCAAAAAGGTGGTCGGCATTGTCAGCGGCAAGGGCGGCGTGGGCAAGTCCCTCGTCACCGCGCTGATGGCCGTCAACATGCAGCGCCGCGGCTACAAGACCGCCGTGCTGGACGCCGACATCACCGGCCCGTCCATCCCCAAGGCCTTCGGCCTGCACGGCCTGGCCGAGGGCAATGACGACGGCATCTTCCCCGTCGTGTCCAAGACCGGCGTCAAGACCATGTCCCTCAACCTGCTGCTCGAAAACGAGACCGATCCGGTCGTCTGGCGCGGCCCGGTCATCGCCGGCACCGTCAAGCAGTTCTGGACGGATGTCTGCTGGGGCGATGTGGATTTCATGTTCGTCGATATGCCTCCGGGAACCGGCGATGTGCCGCTGACCGTGTTCCAGTCCCTGCCGCTGGACGGAATCATTATCGTGGCCTCGCCGCAGGAGCTGGTCGGCATGATCGTCTCCAAGGCCGTGCGCATGGCGCAGATGATGAACATCCCCGTGCTGGCGCTGGTTGAAAACATGAGCTACATCAGCTGTCCGGATTGCGGCAAGGTGCTGAACATCTTTGGCGAAAGCCACGCCGCTGAAACCGCCGCGCAGTTTGATATCCCCCGCATTGCCCGCATTCCGCTGGATCCCGCGCTGGCCAAGCTGTGCGATGAGGGCGATATCGAGAGCTATCAGGGTGCCTGGCTGGATGAGCTGACCCAGACGATCACCGATCTCGACAAAAAGTAAGCCCCACGCTTTCATATGTTGAAGCGCACGGCTTCATAAAAAAACACTCTGTTTGGCCTTCAAGCTAAGCAGAGTGTTTTTGCATAAATTCCCGGCACACGAGTGATTGGCATTAGGAGCAACAGTTTTTAGACATAAGAAGCTACACACCAGAGTGATGCACAGCTAACCGCCAATTATAAGTCGCCCTCCAAACGCACAAGGGATTTTTCTGTATCAAATCCGTCAGGATAGCGTTTCTTCAGCTTGTCAATATTTGCCTGAAGGATTTCTTCCAAGGACAGGTCTAATGCTGTTGCCGCCTCCGCTAAATACCAGGCAATATCCCCCAATTCTTTTGCTAAATGAGCCTTATCAAGTTCGTGGCCCTGTGCCAGCCATTTTTTTACAATATCGATGGCCTCGCCGGACTCGCCGCAAAGCCCCATGACACTGTTGATGAGAACATCCTTTTTATTCAATGCAGGGTTGAGTGTTGCCATTGCCTGCTTCTGATACGCATTTACATCCATTCAATTTTCCTCCAAGCATTTATTCCAAATTCGATTATACCACGCCGTACAAAAAATGCCATACCCGGTAGTCGGGTCATTGACGAGTGCATGTGTCACCGCTCCAATGAGCTTTCCGTTTTGGATGATGGGGCTACCGGACAACTTACGCACAATTCCCTCACTCGCTGTCCTTAACCCCAATGATCCCTTCGCCCCTGTCAGTTCCCAGATTTTTCAGGTCATTTTCCCGTTCAAATGTCCGCCTATTTTCAACGGCTATGGAGCCAATGGCAATCGTACATCCGAAAATCTCACCTCCACGCAGACCATATCAAAGTTAAACGCGCATGATAATAAACCTTTCATAGCAAATCTCCCAGATTTCAAGTGTTTTGAGATAAAAAAACGAGGCTCGGTCTTTCGGTGCAGCATCGTTCTTTTCGCATCTGTTTTCCAATCCTGTAAGGCAGATGCCGTAAAACTGTGATTTTTACGGCATGACTGTCTTATCGGCTCACGAAGAACACGCTCTTTTTATGCTGAGCCCGCCCTTTCCGAGCCGCCGCAGTCTCTGTCCTGGCGATACAGAAAACCGTTTAGAAACAGCCGATGCGCCCGAATTTTCGCGTGCAGCGCGCATAATCAAGAATATAAATTCATCATTCACTCCTGAATATACACTATTTTAATATTAGAATGCATAAAAATGTATTGACAAACCGTCCGGGGTGTGATATCCTACTAACCAATAGAGCGGCGGCGACAAACCGCGCGTGCAGAAAGGATGTCCCTTATGAAAAAGCTGTTTTCTCTGATTCTGGTCTTCGTCCTGATTTTTGCCCTGTCCGCCTGTTCGAGCAAGCCGACCGCTACGCCGACTGACGCTCCCACCGATGCGCCGACCGACGCCCCGACTGATGCGCCCGCCGGCAATAACGACGAGGATGCCTCTGACAAGCTGGTCATCGGCACGAGCGCCGATTTCCCGCCCTATGAATACTACGACGGCGATCAGATCGTCGGCGTCGAAGTCGAAATGATGGAAGCCGTGGCCCAGAAGCTGGGTATGGAGTTCGAACTGGTCGATATGTCCTTTGATTCGATCATTGCCGCCGTCACCAGCGGCAAGGTGGACATCGGCATGTCCGGCTTCACCGTCACCGAAGATCGCAAACTGAGCGTCGATTTCTCCATCAGCTACATCAAGGCCAAGCAGTCGGTCATCGTTCCGGTCGGCTCTGCCATCACCACCGTGGATGATCTCTATGCTGAAGGCGCGACCTATGTCGTGGGCGTTCAGAACAGCACCACTGGCGATCTGTACATCACTGAGGACGTCGAGGAGAAGGGCCTGAAGCTGGATATCCAGCGCTTCGTCAAGTATCCCGACATCATTGCCGCGCTGAAGGCCGGCAAGCTGGAATGCGCGATTCTGGACGATCAGGTTGCCAAGGCCTTCGTTGCCGAAAACGAGGATCTCGCCCTGCTGGATACCGCCTATGCCGACGAGGATTACGCCTTGTGCTTCAACAAGGATAATTCCGAGCTGCTCGCCAAGGTCAACGCCGCCCTCGAAGAGATGATCGCCGACGGCAGCATGCAGGCCATCATCGACAAGTATATCAAATAATCAACTTTTTAAAAGCGCCCGGACACGCCTCTTTCAAAGGCGTATCCGGGCGCTCAGCCTGTCAAAAAAGGTCGCAAAAAGCGGCCTTTTCTGATATAATAGA
>CAYOTH010000237.1:0-3848 GCA_964406835.1 uncultured Oscillospiraceae bacterium | reverse complement strand
GGCGTACATGACGGCGATGCGGTCGGCCACATTGGCCACGACGCCCAAATCGTGCGTGATATAAATCGTAGTCAGGTCGTATTTGGTCTTGAGCGAGCGGATGAGCTTGAGAATCTGCGCCTGAATGGTCACATCCAGCGCAGTGGTCGGCTCGTCGCAGATCAGCAGCTTCGGCCGGCAGGCCACGGCAATAGCAATCACCACGCGCTGGCGCATACCGCCGGAAAACTCATGCGGATACTGCCGGGCGCGCCGCTCGGGGTCGTTGATGCCCACGTCCTCAAGCAGCTGAATCATTTCCCGGTGCGCCGCCGCCCCGCGCAGCGGCCTGTGCAGCTCGATGGCCTCGATGATCTGCGCGCCGATGGTCTTGAGCGGGTTGAGGCTGGTCATGGGATCCTGAAGCACCATGGCAATTTCCCGGCCGCGCACCTTGAGCCATTCGGCCTCGGTCTTATAGGCGGCCAGATTTTCGCCGTTATAGAGAATTTCACCGCTGTCAATCCAGCCATTGGCATCCAGCAAGCCCATAAACGTCTTCACGAAAACGGATTTGCCCGAGCCGGACTCGCCCACAATGGCCAGACTTTCGCCCTTATAAACATCCAGCTCGACATCCCGAATGGCGTGGAGCTGCTTGCCGCGGAGGTTGAACATCACATTCAGTCCGCGAACGGAAAGAATCGGCTTGTCCATGATATGTCCTCCTTACATGTGATTCTTGGGGTCAGCCGCATCGGCAAAAGCGTTGCCGATGATATAAAACGCAATGGTGATGATCGACAGCACGACGGCCGGGAAGATCAGCTGATAGCGCAGGCTGGCCGAGGTGATCAGCTTGCGGCCCTCGTTGATCAAGTTGCCCAGAGAGGGCGTATCGACCGACAGGCCCAGGCCGATGTAGGTGATGAACACCTCGCTGCCGATGGCGCTGGGAATGGCCAGAGCCATGCGCAGCATAATCACCGACACCAGATAGGGTAGCAGGTTCTTCATCATGATGCGCGCACTGCCCACACCCAGGCAGCGGGAAGCCAGATTGTAATCCCGGTCGCGAATGATAACGATCTGATTGCGGATAAAGCGCGCCATGCCCAGCCAGCGCGTCAGGCTCATGGCAAAGATCAGCGTGCCGATGCCCGGGCGCATGATATAGGAAATCAGAATCAGTATGATCGTGTTGGGAATGTTGTCCAGCACGTTGTAAATCTCGGTGATGATGCGGTCGAGCTTGCGGACATAGCCCCACAAAACGCCCACGGCAATGCCGATAAACGCCTCGAAAAAGGCCACCACAAAGCCGATCCAGAGGGAAGTTCTCGTGCCGCTCCACACGCGCGCCCACAGATCCTGGCCGATGTTGTTCGTACCAAAGATAAAGGCGCGGCTCGAAGGCACATTGCGCAGCTTGGTTTCCCCCACCGTCACCACATCACCGTTTTCAAGCTCGCGGATATTCTCCGCCGCGGCATAGAGAGGCGAGCCGTTATTTGTGTAATCGGCCGCCTCCCGGTACACGGAGAGCGGGAAGCTGGATTTGCTCTCATAGGGCGTATTTTCCGGATCGTCGGGCAGCTTCAGCTTGGTCTGGAAGTTATTCTGGACATAGCCCTCGCCGCCCTCGTATTCAATGCGGCACCAGTCCTCACCGTATTCGACGATGGTGAACTTCGTGCGCGCCTTGATCGTATCGGAAACGTTGGTCACTCGATACCAGTTTTCGTCCATGCGGCTGCCCAGCAGCACCGTGCCGTCCTGCGCCGTAGCGTAAACCGTCGTCAGCGCCGGGGCCTGATTGGAAAGCTGTACGCCGGTAGCCGGGTCGTTGTTGATGACGTTGGCGCCGTACTGCCCAGGCAGCAGCGGCTGGATAATGGTAAAGCCCAGCAACAGCGCCAGGACAATCAGCATGGCCACAGCCATTTTATCATGGAAGAACGCATTGAGCGTCGAACGCCAGTAGGAATAATTGGAATAGCCGCTGCGCTCGGCCGCCGTGGCGTCATAGGCCGCCTCGACAAAGAGCTCATCCTCGCAGAGACACTCCTGCGGCGCGTCCTGAACAGCATCAAGGATATGCTCCTCGACCTGCCGCTTCTTATGTTCAAACAAACCGGCCATCAGCGCGCACCTTCCTTCTTGACAAAGCTGATTCTTGGATCGACCACGGCCATGAGCAGATCGCCCAGCAGAAGGCCCACAATTCCGATGCAGGAATAGATGATAACCAGCGCCTGAACCATGGGGTTGTCCTGACGGCCGATGACATCAACCAGCAGGCCGCCCATGCCCGGCACCGAGTACAGCGATTCAATATATATCGAGCCGCAGATCGTATAGAGAATCGAAGCGGGGATGTACTGGATCATGGGAACAAAGGCATTGCGGAAGACATGACGCATCATGATCTTTCGCTGCGGTACGCCCTTGGAGACAGCCAGGCGCACATAGTCCTTATTCATCTCATCCACCATATAGCGCCTCAGCCACATGGCATAGCTGGCCGCGCCGCCCAGCGACATCGAAAACACCGGCAGAATCCATGTCACCCAGTTGTTTCGGTCAAAGAGCATGGATATGCCCATCCACTCCGTGCCGTACATCTGGATAAAGATATAGTAGACCGCCGAAGGCACCGCGTTAATAAAGACGATAAACGCCGTGCCAAACTTATCCCAAAAGCCCGAACGGCTGCGCGCCATGGCTGCGCCCAGCGGCACGCCGATCAGCAGGGATAAGCCCATGCTGATCAGGCCCATGTAAATCGAAATGGGCGCCTTCTGCGCGATGATATCCACAATGGGCGTCCCCACGCTGTAGCGCGACGACGTTCCCAAATCGCCGTGAAGCAGATTCACAAAGAAGTTTTTCAGCTGAATGTGGATGGGCTGCGTCAGCCCCAGCTGAGTCAGCTTGGCGTTGATCTGCGTTTCATCCAGCTTATCGAAGTTGTCGAAATAACCTTCGATGGGCATCTGGCGCAGCAGCACGAAAACCACCACGATAATGACGCAGAGCGTAATCACAGACGAAGCCAGTCTCTTGAGCGAATATTTAAGCACCTTGTCCTCACTACCTTCCGGGACTTTTTTCTTGGGCATGGAGCCGATGCCAGACGGCCGAACGCCGCTGAGCGGCCGCCGTCCGGGCGTCCGACATCGAACGCACATGGATAATTGTATACAGGTATTATAGCACATCGCGGGGACGGCCGAAACACCGCCCCCGCGTAAAATATTGGGTTCAATGCTGGAAATTACTTAGCCAGCTCAGCGCGCTTCTCCAGCCACTCGTCAAAAGCATCGTAATATTCGTCGGTGCTCATGGGCTTCTCCAGCAGGTGCTGTCCTTTATAGCGGGACGTGGCCAGGCCGGTCGCGGAGAACTGTCCCTCGAAGGGATTAAGGCGGGAGGCCGTGTAGCCGCCGGTGTTGGAGCCGTAGGGAATGGTCAGCGCATGCTCGATCAGATAGGCTTCCGCCTCGGCGAAGGCCAGATAGCGCGCCTCCATATCATCGCCCGACATCTCACGGGCCGCATCGACGAGATTGTAATAGGCCATCTCGCCGTTGTCGTCATACAGGCTCTCCTGCGTGGCGTTGATGAGGAAGCCGTAGTTGTCGGTGCGGCGATACGGCTCGCAGGTGTTAACCGGGTCGGCGAAATCCAAGCCCCAGTTGCACTTCATGAAGGCGTACTTGCCGGAACGGCGGATCTCCTTGAGGAAGCCAGAAGAGGGACCGGGCTCGACGATGATGTCGATGTAATCGGCGCCCAGCAGGGCCTCGAGCTGCTGCTCGACAACCTGGCATTCCTCCGCCCAGGAGGAATCGGAGGGGTTGTAGCAC
>CAYOTH010000236.1:0-3861 GCA_964406835.1 uncultured Oscillospiraceae bacterium | reverse complement strand
CGTCAATCATATAATCGACAAACGCCCGCAAAAAATTGCCCTCGCCGAACTGAAGCACGCGAACGGGCTGCTCCCGGCGCTTCGCCTTTTCCCGGATATTCTGCATAGCCGTCCTCCTCTCGTTACCCAAACGCTGCGAAAAAACGCCCCGCCTGTCTGCTCAAAGACGCGGGGCGTCTGCTTACAGATGATAATACAGCGCCAAAAACAGGACGGACAGCGCAATGCAGCCCAGTCCCACAAACAAAATCACAAAGCGCGGCTTGCCTCGCTTGGCATCGCGCGCCACCTTGTAATCATAATACGTTTCATGATCCTTCGGGCGTTTCAGCGAGGAAAAAAGCACCGTCAGGCTGTGAACGCCATAGGACATAATATCAAAAAAGCCGGTCGTCGAAATCCAGATCAGCGCTCCCAGCCCGGTTAGCAGCAGACCGGCGACAAAAAAGCCGTCGCTGAGATAACGGCAGTTGAGCGCCGACGCCAGCCCCCACTCAAATCCGCGCAAATGAGACACGGGCAGCGCAATCAGCAGCGCCACCGCCGCGCACACCAGCACGCCGCGCCATTTTTTCATTCTTTCCTTATTCATAGTGCGTTTCCTTTGCAAAAGGAGGACGAGCCCATTGACCCGTCCTCCCCTGGTTTTATTTAATCAAGATTGAGCTGCTTGCGATAGGCCGCAAACTCCGCATCGTTACACTGCACGAAATGGCCGGGCAGGACTTCACGCATGGACGGCTTATCCACTGAGTAATCGTGCTCCTTGAGCGGCTCATAGGTAATGCGCTTGCGGTTCTTCTCGTACACCGGATCGGGCAGCGGAATGGCCGACAGCAGCGAACGAGTGTAGGGATGCAGCGGATGGGCGAACAGCTCATCCGAGGTGGCCAGCTCAACCATCTTGCCATAGTACATAACGCCGATTCGATCGGAGAAATACTTGACAACCGACAGATCGTGGGCGATGAAGAGAATCGTCAAGCCCAGCTCATGTCGAAGATCATTGAGCAGGTTGATGACCTGCGCCTGAATGGACACATCCAGCGCACTGACCGGCTCGTCGGCAATGATCATTTCCGGGTTCATAACCACGGCGCGCGCCACGCCGATACGCTGTCTCTGACCTCCGGAAAACTCATGCGGATAGCGGGTCGCGTGCTAGCGCACCAGGCCAACCAACTCCAGCACCTTATAGACCTTCTCGTCGATGACCTTCTTGTCCCGCTCGCCGCGAATGCGCAGACCCTCGGCAATGGTTTCATAAACGGTCATTCGGGGATCCAGCGAAGCGATCGGATCCTGGAAGATCATCTGAATCTGAGTAATGTAGCGCTGGTGAGAGGCCACGCGGCGCTTGTACTCATATTCCTTCTTCAGGCTTTCCAGCTCCTCGCCCTGCGCCTTGGCGATCAGCGGCTTGTACTTCTCGTCCACCTCGCGCAACATATCGGCGGCATAGAGCTTATCGCAGTTCTCATGATCGAACTTGGCCGCCTTCATCTCCTTGCGCTGCTGGGCAATAAAAGTCTTGAGCTCCTCGCGCTTTTCGGGCGAAGCCGTCTTCATCTCCTCGCGAGCCTTGGCAATGGCCTGCTGATAGGACATGGTGCCGGCCGCAATGCGCTTGCCATTGAAGTAAATGTTACCGGAGGTGATGTCATACAGCTTGATGATGGAGCGGCCGGTCGTCGTCTTGCCGCAGCCTGATTCGCCGACCAGGCCGAAAACCTCGCCGCGCTTGACGTCGAAGGACACATCGTCCACGGCCTTGACCGACTTAAAATACTGGCAGAGATGATCGACCTTCAGCAGGACGTCTCCGTTCTGATTAGACATGCGCTTCACCTCCTGCCGTTCTGGCTTTCATTTTGGCAATGCGATCGGTGACCGCCTTGGGCGGATCGATCTTCGGGGCGTCGGGATGCAGCAGCCACGTCGCTGCCCAGTGCGTGTCGCTGATCGGGAAGACCGGCGGCTGCTCCTCAAAGTCAATGTTGAGCGCATAACGGTTACGCGCCGCAAAGGCATCGCCCTTGGGGGGATAAATCATGTTGGGCGGCGTGCCGGGAATGGCTTCCAGCTTCTCCTTGGTCTCCAGATCAGGCATCGAGGAGAGCAACGCCCATGTGTAGGGGTGCGCAGGGGCATAGAACACTTCCTCGGAGCGGCCGTATTCGACGATCTTGCCCGCATACATAACAGCAATGCGATCGGCCATGTTGGCCACAACGCCCAGATCATGCGTGATGAAGATGACGGTCAGGTTGCGCTCCTTCTTCAGGCGGTTGATCAGCTCCAGAATCTGCGCCTGAATGGTCACGTCCAGCGCCGTGGTCGGCTCGTCACAGATCAGAATATCCGGGTTGGCCGCCAGAGCAATGGCAATAACAATACGCTGGCGCATGCCGCCGGAGAACTGGAACGGATAGGCCTTATAGCGCTTGCGCGGCTCGGGGATGCCGACTTCCTCCATCAGCTTGAGCGCCTTGTTCTTGGCGCGGCGCTTGGTCATTTTATCGACCATCGCGGATGCATTGTCCTTCATCCACTCGATCAGCTTACGCGCTTTCTCCGCCTTGTTGCTCGCCGCCTCGGCGGCATTGAGCTCGGTGTAATGATCGCGCAGGCGGGTCATGAGGCGAATGATGTTAGCGCGCACCAGCTCCAGATCAATAACCGAGGGCGCGGCCACCTTCCAATCCGGCTCCTTGCCTTTGGCCACCAGCTTGTTGTAGCGCGCCATCTGCTTGTCATACTGGCGAATCTTGCTGCCGTTGGTCCGCTGGCCATTGTGATAGGTCTCGACGAAGCTCTTGAGGCTGCCGCCGAAGGTGCAGGCCACGCTGTCCTTGACGATATCCAGCTCGTTGACCGAAGCGTTCACCGTCTTGGTCAGCGATTCAACCAGCTCAGACAGCGCCTTATCCTCCGGATAGCCCTTTTCGAACTGAGCCATTGCCGCATTCAATTCGGCAATGGCCTTCTCGCGCAACGCCACATGCTTTTTATCAGCATCGGCAATGGCCGCTTCCACCATCGTCAAAAAGCCGTTCATGAACTGCTCGTTGAGCAGGTTTTCCAGATGCGCGTTCTGCTCCTCCTGAGAAAGGCCTGCCGGCGCAGTCTGTCCGGCCGTCTGCGCATAGCCCAGCGCAGTGAAATCCGGCGCCGTCTTGTTCACGGCCTCGGTCAGTAGATCGCGGATCTTGTTCAGGTGCGCCGCAATCTGCGTGTAATCCTTGGCCCGAACCTGCGCGCTCAGCCCGCTGGTGAGTGCATCGGTTTCACTCTTGAGCTCAGATGCGCGGTCATCGAACACCACATAGGGGTTGCGCGCATCCAAAGCAAACTCGCGCACCTCCTTCAGGCGGGCCGCCTCGTCGGTAAAGGCATTCTTTTCGATGAGGAAAAGAATGTTCTCAATCTCGACAAGCGCTTCCTGCGCCGCCTCAAAGGCCGCGTTATAAGCGCGCTCCAGCGTGGTATGGCTGATTTCGATCTTGTCGAACTGCTGGCAGATGGCCTTGGCCTTCTCGGCCTGAGCCGGATCGCACTCGGCCATTGCCTTTTCCAGCTGACGCAGCTTTTCATTGAAGTTGTTGCGGCTGGCCTTCTGGCGCGCCTTTCCCTTGAGCAGCATGGCCTCGGTCAGCTGCTTGCCGATGCGCATGATCGGGTTCAGGCTGGAGAGCGGATCCTGGAAGATCATGGAGATCTTGTCACCGCGCAGCTTGTAAAAATCGTCCTCGCTGATCTTGAGCAGATCCTGGCCGTCATAGAGAATCTCGCCGCCTTCAACGATCGAGTTTCCGGCCAATATGCCCAGGATAGCCTTCGACGTAACCGATTTACCGGAGC
>CAYOTH010000235.1:0-3871 GCA_964406835.1 uncultured Oscillospiraceae bacterium | reverse complement strand
CCGCGCCGTGCCGCTGTGGCGCAGCGATACCGGCTGTTTCCCGGTGGATGATACGCACAGGGGACACACCTGGAACCAGAACCATATTCTGGCGCTGACGCAGTACATTCCATTCCACGCCTGTGCCAGCTGGGATACCGATGCCTACTCCATGCGCGCGGCCTATTCGGGCGGCCTGGCCTGCACGTTCGATCTGCTCAATCCCGAGTTTGATACGGACCATGCCGCGAAGGTGCTCGATGAGCTGAAGGGCGTGCAGCCTTACTGGACGGGCGATTTTTATCCGATGACGACGCCGGACAACAGCGAAGAGGGCTGGGCGGCCTGGCAGCTGGACAAGAATGGCGACGGTGTGATTTGTGCTTTCCGACGCGACCGGTGCGATCAGCCTGTCTTCGAGCTGAAAGTAGAGGCGCTGGACGAACAGGCTGATTATGAGGTGACGCTCTCTGATGAGCATTTGGCCGTGACGCGGCAGTGCATGAAGGGCAGCGCACTGGCTCATTTGACTGTTTATGCCGATCAGCCCCGCAGCAGCTGGCTGATTGAATACAAAAAGTGCCGCGAGTAAAGGAGAGTACCATGCAGACGAGAATTGAAACCATTGGACGGGGCATTATCCGCCTGCGTCGCAGCGAGGATTTCAAAGAAAGCTGGCTGGAGCGCTATAAGATTTTGAATACGCAGCCTGACGGCGGGGAATTGCCCGGCTTTTCCGTGACGGAGCAGGCCATTACGCTGCCCGGCGGGCGTGTTTTGCCGCTGGATATCTGGACGGATGCAGACAACGCGGCCTGGACCAACCGTCTTGAGGCGATGCTGGAGCGCTATGCTGATAAAAAGCTGGGCAAGCGCGTTATCATCGGCGATCCGAACGGCAATCGGCAGGAGGTGCAGGAGGCTCCCGAGCGCACGGAGCACACGCCCTTCGGCCTGTCGATTGGCATCAATGAAAGCGAACGTTTTTACGGCCTGGGCGAGGGCAACCGTACCGGATTGAACCTGCGCGGCGGTGTCTATCAGAACTGGGTGTATTATCAGTTCGATGAAGCGCCCATTCCCTTCATCATGAGCAGCGAGGGCTGGGGCGTGCTGATTAACAACGACTGGAAGCACTTTGTCGATGTGGGCGCGGAGAAGAACGATCAGATCAGCTTGTGCGGCCAGGATGGCGAGCTGGATCTGTTCATACTGGCCGGGGAGAATATGCAGGATGTGCTCAGGCTGTACAGCCGTCTGTCCGGCCACAACATGCTTTTGCCCAAGTGGGCCTATGGCCTGACCTATATCGCGCCGATTTTTGCCAATCAGTATGAAGTGACCAACGATGCGCGTCTGTTCCGCAGCAAGCACATTCCCTGTGATATGATTTCCCTTGAGCCGGGCTGGATGACCAAGTTTTACGATCACGGCACCGACAAACAGTGGGAAATCACGCGCTTTCACATGCCCTCGTACCGCAGCCGTCCGCATCCCGAGTCGTTCATCAGCGCGCTCAAGCGCTATGGCTTTAAGCTCAAGCTGTGGCTGTGCGTGGATTATGACCTGACGGCGGAGGAGGAACGCCTCATTCGCGGCGAGGAAAGCTGCACGCCAGAGGCCTGGTTTAATCATCTGCGGCCTTTTGTTCAGGATGGCGTGGATGCCTTTAAGCTGGATCCGTGCGAAATGGTTTATGAGGTGCATCCCGGGCTGAGCTATGCCAACGGCTCCTGCGACGAGCAGATGCATAACCTCAATCAGGTGCTGCTGGGCAAGCAGATGTATCAGGGCTTTGTGGATGAAACTGGACGTCGCCCGATGCATCACTACTGCGGCGCGTATACCGGTATGCAGAAGTGGAGTGCCTTTACCACCGGCGATAACGGCGGCAAGGAGGGCGCGCTGATCTGGATTATGAACATGGCGCTTTCGGGAATGCAGAACACCTCCTGCGATATGAATGTCCATGATGCGCAGGCCATTCACTTTGGCCTTTTGCTGCCCTGGGGCCATTTGAACAGCTGGTACGGCTTCAGTCAGCCCTGGTGGGCCGGCGACGAGCTGGAGGAGGCGTTTGCCTATTATGCGCGGCTGAGGTATCGTTTGATGCCCTATATTTACTCGGCGGCCATTGAGGGCCACGAGGACGATATGCCCATGCTGCGGCCCATGCCGCTGGCCTTCCCGGATTGCGAGGAAACGTGGGACTGCACCACGCAGTACATGCTGGGCGATTCGCTGATGGTGACTGTGTTTACCGATCACGTCTATCTGCCCGAGGGACGCTGGGAGGATTACTGGACGGGCGAAATCTACGAGGGCGGCCGGGACATGGCCTATACGGCGCCCGAAGGACGGGGCGGCGGGCTGTTTGTCCGGCGCGGCGCGATCATCCCGATGTGGAAGGATCGCGATTACGTCTTCCAGTATGATGATTCTGAAATTGAGCTGCACGTTTATCCTGAGGGACGCAGCGCGAGCCTGCTGCGCGAGGATGACGGCCTTAGCCTGGATTACGAAACGAAGCGCTCCTGCCATACGCGTTTTGTCTGCGAGGAGGGCGAGGGAGAGATTGTGCTGACGATTGGCCGTCGGGATGGCGATTATCAGGGCAAAGCCGCCAAGCGCCTCTGGAAGATCTATATCCATGGCGGTTCAAAGCCTGTGCGCGTGGTGCTGGAGGATACAGCCGATGCCTATGAAATCGGTTGATAGGCTGAAATGACTTTAAAAGGAGCAAGTACACATGGAATATGGTTATAAAGACTGCTATGCACGCTTTGAAAACGGGTGCTTTGCCATTGGCAATGCCTGTATTGAGCGGACGTTTGAAGCCGATGATCGGGGGCTTGCGGCGCTGTCCATTTCGGATTGCCGAGGCGTTCTCTGGGAACGCGAGGAGGGTGTCCGGCGACTGGCACCGCCCTTTGGGTGTGGGCAGTTGGAGGTGCGCTTTTATGAGGACGATCACCATGCGCTCTCCGAGCGATTTCTGGCGGCCGAGCTGACCTGGCATGATGGCCGGGGCGGACGGTTTATCCGCACGCTGAGCGTGTTTCCCGAAACGCCGTTTGTCAGCATGAGCATGCGCGCCGAAAATATGGGAATCTATCGCGTCGAGGAGATGGCAAGCCTTGAAGGTGGCAATGAAAATGCTGCGGCTGAGGCCTGTCTGGCGGCGCAGAGCGACAGCATCGATGTTTTCCCGCTGCCGCGCGGCCATTATCGGCTGCATGTCACGGCCTTCTATGACAAAACCGACGAAAATGACGCGCTCATTCGCTCTTATACGCGCCAGGCCTACACCTGCGGCTGGAGCGGCGAATGGGATGAGGGCAACCTCTTTATTCTGGATGATTATGTGCATGACCGGGCGCTGATGATGGTCAAGGACGCGCCCTTCCCGGCCAGTGCGCTGGCCCGCACGCAGAAGGACTTTATGATTCAGCGCGGCGAATGCGCCTATCTGGTAGGCAGCGGATTGGAGGGTGTCGATACCGCCTGCACGCCTCATGGGTATGGCTCGACTGTGGGCGTGGGGCGGCGCGAGGATATGGACAGACTGTATCGCGCCTATTACAAAAAGGTTTGGAAGCGTTCAGACGGCACGCGCATCATGTCCAACACCTGGGGCGACCGGCATCAGGATCGTGCCGTCTGTCAGGCGTTTATGCTGCAGGAAATCGACAAAGCGGCTTTTCTGGGAACGGACATTGTTCAGATTGACGATGGCTGGCAGAAGGGGCATACCGTCAATTCGGCGCTCAAGAAGGGCGGCGTCTGGGAGGTGTACTACAAAGCCGATCCCGATTTCTGGCAGGTGAACCGCGAGAAGTTTCCCCAGGGCTTAAAGCCGATCGTCGATCGGCTTTAAGCCCTGGGGAAACTT
>CAYOTH010000234.1:0-3877 GCA_964406835.1 uncultured Oscillospiraceae bacterium | reverse complement strand
AACCGATGGAGGTCAGAAAATAGTTTTGAACCTCGCGTTTCCAGATTGCAAGCATGGATTATTCCTCCCCCTTGTCGGTGGTCAATTGCAGGAAGATGTCTTCCAGTTCGATGTCCATGGGACGAAGCATCAGGATCGGGCAGCCCATCTTGGACATCTGATTGAACAGGGGACGGCGAATATCGGCGCCGCGGTCGGCTTCGACCAGGAAATCGTAGCTGTCAGGCTCCTTGCAGCCCATTTCGTCCACCGTGCGGGTGCCGGGCAGATCGCGGATTGCCTTGTACACATCGCGCTCGGGGCCGGCAATGCGCAGGCGGAATCGGCTGGTATCGGAGATGTTCTTGGTCAGGTTGTCGAGCGTATCCTGCGCGACAATCTTGCCCTGATTGATGATGACGACGCGCTCACATACGTCGGCGACCTCGTGCAGTATGTGGCTGGAGAGGACGATGGTGTGATCTTCGCCAAGCTCCTTAATCAGCTTGCGGATCTCGATAATCTGCTTGGGGTCGAGGCCGACGGTCGGCTCGTCCATGATAACCACGTCGGGGTTGCCTACTAGAGCCTGAGCCATGCCCACGCGCTGCTTATAGCCCTTGGACAGGTTTTTGATCAGGCGCTTGCGCACGTCGGTGATTCGGATCAGCTCAGTGATGTCGTCCAGATGGGACTTGACATAGGAGGACTTGACGTCCTTGATGGCGCAGACGAACTTCAAATATTCGTCAACGGTCATATCCATATACAGCGGCGGCATTTCGGGCAGATAGCCGATGCGGCGCTTGACCTCGCGCGGCTCCTCGAGGATGTCGTGGCCGTCGAGCAGCACACGGCCGGAGGAGGCGGAAATGTAGCCGGTGACGATGTTCATTGTCGTGCTTTTGCCAGCGCCGTTGCGCCCCAGAAAGCCCAGAATTTCACCCTTTTTAATGGTGAAGCTGACGTCGTTGACGGCATACTTGTTGCCGTACCGTTTGGAAACGTTTTGTATTTCGATCATTAGGAAGGTCCTCTCCTTTCTCTGTGTAGTATTATATCAAATTTAACACAAAGAGGTTTGAAATAGTTTTGAACAAACTGTTAACAAAATCGGGGGGCGCTGAAGAGCTTTTCATAAATGAGGAAAAAAGCCAAAATGCTTATGGACAAATGGGAATGGGGGTGGTAAAATAAGAGCATCCCCACAAAAGGCGAGGAGGACAACAATATGAGAATGTGTGTTCCGGTACCCTGTTTCTTTGGTGACATGGATTTTTGCGAGGCCATTGAAAAGATTGCCGATCTGGGCTTTGACGCGATTGAGACGTATGCCTGGAAAGATTTGGATCTGGATAAGGTGCGTGCTACCTGTGAAAAGCGCGGCGTGGAGCTGCTGAGCATGTGTACGACTGAATTCCGCATGACCGACGCGCAGTATCGCGATGCCTGGCTGGCCGGACTTAAGGAAAGCTGCGAGGCGGCCAATCGCGTTGGGGCCAAAAAGCTGATTACGCAGGTCGGCCAGGATACCGGCGCGCCCCGCGAGGAGCAGCATAGAAACATCGTTGAAACGCTCAAGCTGGCTGCACCCATTCTGGAAAAGACCGGCGTGACCATTATGATCGAGCCGCTCAACACGCTCTACAACCATCCCGGCTATTATCTCTGGTCGGCCGTCGAGGGCTTTGAGATCATTCGCGAGGTCAACCATCCGCTGGTCAAGGTGGTCTATGATATCTACCACCAGCAGGTTATGGAGGGCAACATCATCAACAATATCACCAACAACCTGGACTGCATTGCGCATCTGCATTCCGCCGGTCATCCCGGCCGCATTGAGCTTCAGTTCGGCGAGAGTGATTACAAGTATATCTTTAAGCGCGTAGACGAGGCCGGCTATACCGGTGCGTGCGGCCTGGAGTACAGACCGACGCTGGGCGGCGAGGCCAGCCTGAAGGAGTTCAGACGCATTTATCTGGGTGAATAAAGCCAGGCGTTTTAAGTAAGATACTTTGAAAGCCCTGATTTAGTTCGGCTAGTCGGGGCTTTTTTCATGGGATTGACAAGGGAGAGCGGATTTAACATGGCATATCTGTTTTTGACGCTGGTGCTGCTTTCCGGAGCCACGAAGGGCTATTGCGGCAAAAAGACCAGCGGCTATGTGGCGACGGTTCAGGATTCATTTCGGCAGAATCTGCTGAGAATGTCGCTCTGCGCGGTGATTTCGGCGCTGCTTTTGCTGTTTCAGGGCAATATTTCCGCGCTGGCTGTGACGCCGGCGATGCTGATTCCGGCACTGTGCGGCGGCGTCTGCACGGTGGGCTTTGTGGTTTGCTGGCAGCTGACCGTGCGCAAGAACGCCTATATGATGGTGGATGTGTTCCTGACGCTGGGAACGATTGTGACCGTTCTGGCCTGCCGCCTGTTCTTCGGCGATGTGATTCGCTCGATTCAGTGGCTGTTCATGGGGATGCTGGTCGTGGCTTCCTTTGTTATGTCCTCCTATAACAGCTCGCTGAACGGCAAGATGAGCCCGGTGGCGCTGCTGCTGCTGCTCTCCTGCGGCCTGTGCAATGGCCTGGTGGATTTTTCACAGAAGTGGTTCACTCATGCCTTCGCCGAGGGCGATGCGGCGGCTTTCAGTTTTTATACCTATGTTTTTGCCGCGCTGACGCTGGGCGTTATTCTGCTGGTTGCGTCGCTGCGGGAACGCAAGGCCTCGGGCGAGCGCTCTGCTCATGCGCCGCTGCCGGGCAAGGTGATTGGTTATATCGTCATTATGGCGATCTGCCTGTTTGCCAATTCCTATTTCAAGACGCTGGCCGGCGCGCTGATGAACCCGGCGCTCTTGTATCCGGTTTGCCAGGGCGGCGCGCTGATCCTCTCTTTGGTGATGTGCCGCGTCTTCTTTAAGGAGAAGATCACCGCCAAGTGCCTGATCGGCATTGCGCTGGCCGGTGCGGCGATGATTCTGCTGAATATATTCAAGGCCTGATTTAAAAAACGCTCGTTGCAAGCTTGTTGTTTGCAGCGAGCGTTTTTTGTTGCCAGAACAGGGAGTGATAAGATTGACTTGTTGGAACGATAAAGCCCTGAATGCCAGGCGCGGTCTTCTTGATGAGCTGTTGCGAAAATGCGTCCTGGACGGGTTAAACCGTGTGTTTGGCAAGAGGGGGATTTCAGCGCGCGCCGGTGCTGCCGAAGCCGCCGCGGTCGGCGCCCTCCATGTGATCGACCTCGATCAATTCGACCGGCTCCATTTTCTTCATGAGGCGGAATTGGCAGATTCGATCGCCTTCTTCGATGACGGTATCGCGCATGGCCAGAGCGGGGAAGCCCCAGATGTCGTTTTCGCCGCAATAGCTGTTGTCGATCACGCCCATGGAATTGGCCTGCAGAACGCCCCACTTTTTAAAGGTGGAGCTGCGCGGCACGATATGCGCTTCGTACCCCTCGGGAAGCTTCATTGAGACGCCGAGCGAGATGATTTTAAACTCGCCGGCCTTCATTGCTACACGCTGGGCGGCGCGCAGGTCGATCCAGTCGCCCTGCTGAAGGAGCGTGAGCTTTTCGGCGCACGGGTTGTGATATTTGATTTTAATAGTCATGGGATACGTCCTCCTCTTAAATGGGGGATAAAGAAAAAAGCCCGATTTCTCGGGCTTTTTTTAATTACTTGGAAGCCTCTTCGACGGCAACGGCAACCGCAACGGTCATGCCGACCATGGGGTTGTTGCCCGCGCCCAGGAAGCCCATCATTTCAACGTGGGCAGGCACGGAGGAGGAGCCGGCGAACTGAGCGTCGGAGTGCATACGACCCATGGTATCGGTCATGCCGTAGGAGGCAGGGCCGGCGGCCATGTTGTCGGGATGCAGGGTGCGGCCGGTGCCGCCG
>CAYOTH010000233.1:0-3878 GCA_964406835.1 uncultured Oscillospiraceae bacterium | reverse complement strand
CTTAAAATTACTTTTACAGCAGCAGCCGGTCGCCAGGGACTTGCGTTTAATCTCCGCAGCGCTTAAAATGATAATGGACATGGAACGCATTGGCGATCAGGCCTCCGATATTTCCGGCATCGTGCGCTATATTGCCGATCAGCCCTACATCAAGGAGCTGACGCACCTACCTCAGATGGGCCAAAACGCCATCGCCATGGTGCGCGGCAGCCTGGACGCCTACGTCCGAAAGGATCTCGATCTGGCACGCCGTGTCATGGCCATGGACGACGCCATTGACGAATTGTTCGACGTTGTCCGCGAGGAGCTGATCAGCCACATCCGCGCCGACGCCTCCTCCGGCTCGCAGGCGATTGACCTGCTCATGATCGCCAAATACTACGAACGCATCGGCGACCATGCCCAAAACATTGCCGAATGGGTGGAATACGCCCTGACCGGCACGCATAAAGGAGTTTTTCTCGCATGATCTACTATGTGGAAGACGATGACAGCATCCGCGAGCTGGTGGCCTACACGCTGGCACAGATGGACATGCCCACGCAGGGCTTTCCCTCCGCCGCTGAATTCTGGCCGGCGATGAAGGCCCAATTGCCGGAGCTGATCCTGCTGGACGTCATGCTGCCGGGCGAGGACGGACTGCACATCCTGCGCACGCTGCGCGAAGAAAACCGCACCGCGGAAATTCCCGTCGTCATGATTACCGCCCGGGGAACGGAGTTTGACAAGGTACAGGGGCTGGATCTGGGCGCGGACGACTACATCACCAAGCCCTTCGGCATGGCCGAGCTGATCGCCCGCGTGCGCGCCCGGCTGCGGCGCGTCGCCCCCAAATCCGATGCCGATACGCTGAACATCGGCCGCCTGACGCTGGACCGGCGCGCCCACAGCGCCCTGATCAACGGGCGCGCACTGCCCCTCACGCTCAAGGAATACGACCTTTTGCGCCTGCTGATGGAAAACAGGGGCATGGCCTTCACCCGCGAGCAGCTTCTAGAGCGCGTCTGGGATTACGGCTATGGCGGCGGCACCCGCACTGTGGACGTCCACGTTCAGACGCTGCGCGCCAAAATGGGCGAATGCGGCGCGCTGATCGAAACCGTACGCGGCGTCGGCTATCGCTTCGAGGCCGAATAAGCGCACATTCGAGCAAAGGAGAAGACCATGGCCCGACGAATTTTCAGAAACATCGTTTTAGCCGCCGTATTCGGCGTGCTGCTAACCGCCCTTTTGATCGTCCCCGCGCTTTATCGCGTTCACGAAGCCGCTCTGAGCCGCGCGCTTTATCAGGAGGCCGAGGACATTGTGCGCGCGCTGGAGCTGATCGACGAGGCCGACGCCTATCTTAACCGGCTAAGCACCGACAACCGCATCACGCTGATCGACTCCGACGGCGCCGTGCTTTACGAGAGCCAGGCCGACGCCGCGCAGATGCCCAACCACGCCGCTCGTCCTGAGGTGGCCGAGGCGCTGAAGAACGGCCTGGGCGAAAGCACCCGCGCCTCCGACACGCTCTCCGAAACCACCATTTACTACGCCCTGCGCACCGAGGACGGCCGCGTGCTGCGCCTGGCCAGCACCCGCCGCTCCATGCTGGGGACGTTTTTAAACGTCGCGCCGCAATTGGGGCTTATGCTCCTGATGGTGGTGCTGATCTCGCTGCTGCTGGCGCGTCAATCGGCCCGGCGCATCGTTTCCCCCATCAACACGCTGAATCTGGACAAGCCGCTTGAAAACAACACCTATGACGAATTAGCCCCGCTGCTGACGCGTATGCACCGCCAGCACGAGGAAATCACTCGGCAAATGACCGCCTTGGAAAGCGCCCGCACCGAGCTGGCCGTCCTGATGCAGAACATGCGCGAAGGCATGATTCTGCTGGATACAAAAAACGCGGTGCTTTCCATCAACGAAAGTGCCGCACACCTCTTCAATCTGGACGCTTCACACCTGACCGGGCATAATCTGCTGGCCGTGATCCGTGATGCCGATCTGGCAGAGCTGACGCAGCGCGCGCTGAGCGGCACGCCCGGAAGCCTGCCCCTGACGCGCCACGACCGGCATTACGAGCTGTGCGTCAGCCCAGTTGTCAAAAACGAGACGGTCTGCGGCACAGTGCTCTTAATCATCGATGTCACCGCGCGCTTTGAGGCCGAACAAAGTCGCCGCGAATTCACTGCCAACGTCTCCCATGAGCTGAAAACACCGCTGACCTCAATCTCCGGCTTTGCCGAAATCATACGAGACGGCATCGCCCAACCGCAGGACGTACGCTCCTTCGCCGGCATGATTTGCCGTGAGGCCTCGCGCCTGATAACGCTGGTCAACGACATTCTGGAATTGTCGCGCCTGGACGAAGGCACGGCGCTGGGTTCGTTTGAGAATCTCTCCCTGATGGCGCTTTTAAAGCCGCTCACCGAGGATTTCGCGCCCGCCGCGCAGAAAAAGAACCTGACGCTGCGCCTTGAAGGCGAGGACGCCCTTGTCAGCGGCCAGGCGCTTCTTCTGCACGAGATGTTCTTTAACCTCATCGACAACGCCGTCAAATACACCCCCGAGGGTGGCCAAATCACCGTGGCCGTGCAAAAGGACGGCGCGCGGGTGCGCTGCAGCGTGTCCGATACTGGCATCGGCATTCCCGAGGAGCACATCCTCCACGTCTTCGAGCGCTTCTACCGCGTGGACAAGAGCCACTCGCGCCAGACCGGCGGCACCGGGCTGGGGCTGGCTATCGTCAAGCACGTCGCACAGATCCACAAAGCCACACTGGCCATGCACAGCGTCATGGACCTGGGGACCCGCGTGGAGATCACCTTCGAAGCACGCAGCGTTTAAGCCGCCGAAAAGCACCGCTTCTGACCAAGAGCACAAGGCCGCCCGCCAGCAGCATCCCCCACAAAACCGCCGAGAGCCCCTCCAGTTTGTACGTCCGGATAAAATAGCGATAGCTGCGCGCCGTCATTTCCGAGGAATAGGTGTAGAACTTCTTGCCGTTTTGTATTTCAACCCGGGGGACCATCACCTCAATAATCCGCGAGAGGATATAAAGGACGCTCTGCCCCAAAGCCCCCGCGCCCAGCGCGCCCCAAGCGACGCCCGGCAGCCGACTCTTCCGGGGCGCAGCCTCCGCCTGTTCGCCGTGGGAAAGGAGCTGGGGCGTTTCCAGGCTTTCGTCCAGAAGATAATCGGCCGTCACGCCGAAGACACGGCTCATCTGAAAGACATTCTCCGCATCGGGCTGCGCCGAGCCGACCTCCCAGCGCGAAACTGCCTGCCGGGACACATTGAGCCGCTCGGCCAGCTCCTCCTGAGACAGCCCCATGCCCTTGCGCAGCCTGAGTATTTTTTCCGATCGTTTCATCACTTCTTCCTCCTTGAACATTTTCTTCCTGCCGTTCTTATGATACGCCTTTTTGACGCCCAAGTCCAGCACGCGCACCTTGCAAGGCCGCAACCGGGCTTTACAAAGCCGCCGCGCGCATGTTTTTCTGCCTTTCCGGGCAAGATAGACCTGCTTTCACTTCGGCCGGAGCAACCGGCCAGGCGATGGGAGGTCTTTTTTCATGTCCATAGGCTTGATTTTACTGGCCGTTGTCAGCGTGCTCATCCTCTTCGGCGTAGCGCAACGCGTGCTTGACCGGCTGCGCCTAAGCGACCAGCAGGCGCTTGTGATGGCGCTGTCGCTGTTCGTCGGCGGGCTGATCGGCGATATCCCGGTCACGCCCCTCTTCTCCGTCAATCTGGGCGGCGCGCTGATTCCGCTGCTGATCTGCCTTTATCTGCTCATAAAGTGCGACAGCGCCCGTGAAAGAATCCGCACGCTGATCGCCTCGGCGCTGACCGGCGTCACAATCTATGCACTGGGGCGACTTCTGCCC
>CAYOTH010000232.1:0-3924 GCA_964406835.1 uncultured Oscillospiraceae bacterium | reverse complement strand
ACGCCAGCGTAAGCATGAGCAGGCCCTGTGTTGCCCCGCCCAGCAGCGAGGAGGCCAGCGACAGGGTGCCGTCAAAGAACGGCCATTCAGGCATTTTCGGCGCGGGCATCGCCTGAAGCCACGGCCAACGCGCCCTGTGCGCCTCCAGCCATGTCATGGTATTTTCTATTAGGCGCGGCAGTATGGCAAAAAGTTCCGCCATTTGACGAATCAGCGGTGGCAAAATCAGCCCCACGCCCAGCGCCAGGCCGCCCAGCACCGCCAGATAGCCAACCAGTATGCCGCCCGAGCGCCGGCTCAGCCCCAGGCACACCGGCGCAACCAGCCAGGCGATCAGCGCCCCTCCGCCCGTCAGCCTGAGCGCCAGCAGCCACTGCCTACGCCCTGCGACCGCCACGACGACCGCCGCAAGCAGCATCAGTCCCGTCCGCCACCGCTTCGTTTCCAAGGCTCTCGCCCTCCTTTACAAATCAATGGATAACCTCAGCCCGCCGCATAAATCGTTCCCCCACGTTCAGCCGCAACACGTGGCCCATAGTTCAGCGAAAGACCTTGGGCCGGGTTCGCCGAAAGGGGCGGACGAAGAACGGCGCGTGGATGCGAGAACACTTTTGTTGGGAGGTGGCATGGCCGCACATCCGAACAGCAGACAAAGGACAGATTCAGGAAATCGCGTGCGTTGGAGCTTTCCTTCACTTCAAAAGGCCATGCGCGTCGCAAAGTTTCGTGCCGTGTCCGACGCATCCGATGGAGCTTGCAAAAAAAGCGTAAGGACAGCCTTCGAAATACCCCGCCGACTTGCTGAATACCACAGCCGAATGTCCTCCCGTAACACGCCGCGGCTCTGCGAGCATTCGACGGGCGTTCAGCCAATAGTCCCTCAAAAACGTCGCCGGAGTTGAGGACGTTGGCCGAGGCGTTCGGCGAATAGCCCCTCAAAACACGTGGAAGACTCTTTTCGCGGAAAGCGTTTTTTTCCGAAGAGGACGCTGGTACGATGGACATGGCGGGATGTTGACGGGACGTTCGTTCGAGCCTCTTGGAGACGAAGAGCTGTTCGCGGGAAGAAACGGCTGGTCATGCTCTGGCCTGGCGTGCGCGCTCATAAAAAAGCCCCCTCATAAGCAGTCTGCGCCGCGCCTTAAAGAGCTTGCCCGGCAGACGACTAAAAAACACCCCGGCGGCAAAAGAAGGATTTGCCACCCTCAAAGCAAGCCGGTCGCCGCGCGTTTTGACGTCAATTTCCACGCATGAGGCGGACGATGCGCGCTCAGACTGTAAGGGCGCACAAAGCGAAGCGGAGGAGCGAACCATGCGAAGCGTGAAATCACTGATCGGCCTGCCGGTCATTCGGGAATGCCGGGCGCTGGGCTATGTCTGCGCAGCAATTCCGGACGGCGCGCTGCATCGTCTGGAGCGGGTGTATTTCAGCACGGGCGGCGGGCTGCGTTTTGTCACGGCGGACGAGGTGGATTGTCTGGGCGAGGTGGCCGTGCTGGTGCGCGCACCCGGCGTGAAGAGCGCCCCGCCTCAAGCCGCCCTGCCCCGCCGCGCCTTGTCAAGCGAAGGCGGTCGGCTGGGCGCAATCACCGATGCGCTGATCGACGAAGACACCTTCGAGATTCGCTGGCTTGAACTGTCGCGTGGCGTCTTTGACGACTGGATGCGCGGTCGCCTGCGCATCGATCGCTTTGGCGTGCTCCCCGGTGGGGAGGTTATCATCGAATCCACGGAAGGAGGGAATCCGCTATGAAGCTTTCCAGCATGGGCGCTTTGATGGCCGGCGCGGTGATGGGCATCGGCACGGCGGCGGTCGTGGGCATGAGCAGCCGCCACACCCGCAAGCGCCTGAAGAAAATGGCCGAGTGCAGCGCCCGGCGCATGGCGCACAGGATCTCGGAGCTGATCTGAGTCGCCCCGGCACGACCGGGACACGAAGCGAAGTGGATAACGCACAGCGTCCCCGCTAACGCAAACTTGCCCGGCTCTGATTTATGGCCGGGCAAGTCGTCATGATCTATGAAATTAGTCTACTTTCTCAAACGTCTCTCGCAGGATTGGCGCGTGAGCGCAAGTGGCACTGACACAGCCAGCGCGTGAGCGCAAGCTGTGCGGACGCTGCCCGTTAAGCGTTGAGGAGGGATTCGAATTCGTCGATTTCGGCGGCGAAGGAGCGCAGGCCCTGCTTCCAGAAGGCCTTGTCGGTTAGATCGATACCGGCGATGCGGGCGGTATCCTCGACGGACATGATGGTGGTGGCGTTGAGCAGGCGCTTGTACTTTTCGACGAAGGCGGGGCCTTCCTGCTCGTACTGGGCATAGAGGCCGCGGGCGAAGAGGCCACCGAACGCGTAGGGGAAGTTGTAGAAGCTGGTGCCGCCGGAGTAATAGTGGGACTTGCACACCCACATGTAGGGATGCAGGACGTTGGGATCCAGGCCGGCGCCATAGGCCTTTTTCTGAGCATCCAGCATCATGGCGCACAGATCGTCGGCGGACATGAACTTGTCCTTGCGCTGGGCAAAGACGGCGCTTTCGAAGAGATAGCGCGAGTAGATGTCACAGATAATCTGGCAGGCATCGCTGAGCTGGCCCTCGATGAGGGCGATCTTCTCCTCGCTGGAGGAGGCGGCGCGGATGGCGGCGTTCATGACCACGTTTTCGTTGAAGGTGGACGCCGTTTCAGCCACAGGCATGGAATAATCCATGTTCATGATGCGATGCGTGAAGATATTCTGGCCGTGGAAGGCGTGGCCCAGCTCGTGCGCCAAAGTCACGATGTCGCTGAAGCTGCCGTCAAAGTTGGTGAGGATGCGGCTTTCCTTCTGGCAGGGCAGCGCCGCGCAGAACGCGCCGCCCGACTTGCCAGCGCGCGGATAGAAATCGATCCATTCCTCGTTAAAGGCGCGCTCGACCATGTCGTGCAGCGAGGAGTCAAAGCCTGCAAAGAGATTCAGCAGATAATTGCGCGCCTCGTCCACGGTGTACTTTTTGCCGTTCGAGCCCATGGGCGTGAAGAGATCGTACCAGGGCAGGCCGCCCTCGTGGCCCAGCGCCCGGGCCTTGAGGCGCAGATACTTGTGGAAGGCGGGCAGCTCCTCGTCAATGGCGCTCATCAGCGCATTGAGGGTGTCCATGGTCATAGCCGCATCGTGGACGGTCTTATCCAGCGGCGAGGCAAAGCCGCGCAGCTCACACTCGTTGATGACCTGCAGCTTGATGCTGTTGAGCGAATAGGCCACGGAATCGGCAATGCGCTCATAGCAGGACAGCTCCGCCTCGTAGGCCGACTTGCGCACGGCCGGATCGGCGTCGTAGGCCAGATTGCGGATGGCCGACAGGTTGGTCGTCTCGCCGTTATAGGAAACCGGCACTGAGGACGTCAGCACGTTTTGAAGCTCGCTCCAGGCATCCGCGCCGGAAATCGACATGCGCGCCATAATCTCCTCCTCGCGCTCGCTGAGAAGATAGCGGCTATTCTCGCGGATGTTGGTGAGCAGATAGCGATATTCGCTCAACACCGGATCGGAAGCGATAATCTCGTCCAGATCGCTCTGCGCCGCAATATAGGCCTTCATCGCCGTCTGCGCCGCCGCCACCTGACTGAGCTTGCCCATCAGCTGGCCTGAAATCGAGGCGCTCTCGTTGTCGCGCGTGTTGACCGACTGCTTCAGCTCCGCAAAGATCAGCAGATTGCTGGCCAGCGCGTTGAATCGCTCCCAGCAATCGACAATGGCACGCACGCCCTCGGCGCCTGTCTTCTCCGTCAGCGTTTTCGGCAGCGCGTTCATCTCGCCGCACAGCACGTCCAGCGCCGCCATATCCTGCTGAAACTTCGGGTCGTCATAGCCCTTGTACAGCGCCTCCAGCGACCATTCTCCATTCATGTTCATTTTCATGTTCATTCCCTCTTTTCTATCAAACT
>CAYOTH010000231.1:0-3929 GCA_964406835.1 uncultured Oscillospiraceae bacterium | reverse complement strand
CGGCATTTGTCGCAGGTGCGCCAGAAAACCTATGATCTGGTGCGGGAAATTGAGGTAAGGTTTATGAATCATTCCCTGAGTTTGGGCATCGACATCGGCTCGACAACCGCCAAGCTGGTGCTGATGGACGGAGAAAAAATTCTCTATCAGAAATACGAGCGGCATTTGTCGCAGGTGCGCCAGAAAACCTATGATCTGGTGCGGGAAATTGAGGATCAGCTGCGCGGGCAGTCCTTCACGGTGGCCATTTCCGGCTCGGCAGGCATGGGCCTGGCGGAGGCGGCGGGCATTCCCTTTGTTCAGGAAGTCTATGCCACGGGCGAAACGGTGCGCGCGCTGGAGCCGCAGGCCGGCACGGTGATCGAGCTGGGCGGCGAGGACGCCAAGGTCGTCTTCTTTAAGGGCGGCGTGGACGAGCGCATGAACGGCTCCTGCGCCGGCGGCACGGGCGCGTTCATCGACCAGATGGCCACGCTTCTGGATATTTCTGTTTCCGAAATGGACGCGCTCAGCCTCAAGGCCGAACGAATTTATCCCATTGCCTCGCGCTGTGGTGTGTTCGCCAAAACCGACATCCAGCCGCTGCTCAATCAGGGTGCGCGCAAGGAGGACGTGGCGGCCAGCATTTATCAGGCTGTGGTCAACCAGACGATTGCCGGCCTGATTCAGGGCCGCACGATCGAGAAAAAGGTACTCTTTCTGGGCGGGCCGTTGCACTACTGCCAGGGGCTGCGCCGCCGCTTTGTCGAAACGCTCAAGCTGACGGACGACGAGGCGATTTTCCCTGATTACGGCCGCTTTGCCGTGGCCATCGGCGCGTCGCTTTATGCGCGTTCGTCTGCCAAGGCCTTCACCAGCTCGGCGCTTTTGGAGTCGCTGGAAAAATCGCTTCATGCCGAAAGCCATTCGGGAACCCTGCCGCCGCTGTTTAAAACGCCGCAGGATTATCAGGCCTTTGCCGCGCGCCATGCCCGCGCCAGCGTGCCGCAGCGCGACATCGCCGATTATACGGGCAAGGCCTATCTGGGCATAGACTGCGGCTCGACCACCACCAAGCTGGTGCTTTTGAGCCAGGATCACGAGATTCTCTACAGCTATTACGGCTCCAACCGCGCCAATCCCGTGGAAATTCTGCGCGATCAGCTGGGCAAGATTTATGATTTGTGCGCGGGGCGCATCACCATTGCGGGCAGCGCTGTCACAGGCTATGGCGAGGAGCTGATTAAAAACGCGTTTGGCGTGGACATCGGCCTGGTGGAGACGATTGCCCACTTTACCGCGGCGCGTTTCTTCCGCCCGAACGTCGATTTCATCATCGATATCGGCGGTCAGGACATCAAGTGTTTTAAGATTCGCGCGGGCGCGATCGATTCGATCACGCTCAACGAGGCCTGCTCCTCGGGCTGCGGCTCCTTTATCGAGACGTTTGCGCGCTCCATGGGCTGTCCCGTGGCCGAGTTTGCGCGCCGCGGCCTTGAGTCGAAGGCGCCGGTCAATCTGGGTAGCCGCTGCACCGTGTTTATGAATTCCTCGGTCAAGCAGGCGCAGAAGGACGGCGCGACGGTCGAGGATATTTCGGCGGGCCTGTCGGTCAGCGTGGTGAAAAATGCGCTCTACAAGGTTATTCGCGCCAATTCGCCCAAGGAGCTGGGCGAGAACATTGTCGTGCAGGGCGGCACGTTCTTAAACGACGCGGTGCTGCGCGCCTTTGAAATGGAGACCGGCTGCGAGGTCGTTCGCCCGGCGATTGCGGGGCTGATGGGCGCTTACGGCGCGGCGCTTTCGGCGATGAAGCTGGAAAAGAGCACGATCATCATGCCTGAAGCGCTCAAGGACTTTACGCATACGGCGCGGCAGACTATCTGCAACGGCTGCACCAACCACTGCCACCTGACAGTCAACACCTTCGCAGGCGGACGGCGCTTCATCTCTGGCAACCAGTGCGAAAAGGGCGCGGGGCTGGCAATCAAGGGCGAGCCGCTGCCCAACCTCTACGAGTTCAAGCGCCGCGCGATTTACGATCTGCCTTCCGGCGAGAACCGGCGCGGGCGCATCGGCTTGCCCATGGCGCTGGGTATGCTGGAATTGGCGCCGCTGTGGCACGGCATCCTCACCAACCTGGGCTTTGAGGTGGTGCTCTCGGGCGCGTCGAGTCGCCGCATTTACGAGAAGGGTCAGTTCTCGATCCCCTCGGACACGGCCTGCTATCCGGCCAAGATCATGCACGGCCACATGGAGACGCTCATTGAGCAGCAGGTGGACGCGATTTTCTATCCGTGCCTGTCCTACAACCTCGAGGAGGAGGGCAGCGACAACCACTACAACTGCCCCGTCGTGGCCTATTATTCCGAGCTGCTCAACGGCAACATGGACAGTCTCAAAAACGTGCGCTTTCTCTATCCGTTCCTCAACATCAATTCCGAGCGAGAGCTGGCGCGCGGCGTCTACAAGGCGCTTTCCCTGCACTGGCCGCAGATCACCAAAGGGGAGGTGCGCGCGGCGGTGAAGGCCGGGCGCGCGGCCTTTGAAAGCTATCAGCAGAGCGTGCGCGCCGAGGGCGAGCGGGCGATTGCCTTTGCCCGGGAGAACGGCAGGCGCGTGATGATACTGGCTGGCCGTCCCTATCACATCGACCCGGAGATCAGCCACGGCATTGACAAGCTGGCGGTGTCGCTGGGCTTTGTGGTGGTGAGCGAGGACGCGGTGTTCCAGCTGGCCAAGCTGCCGCGCGTGCGCGTGCTCAACCAGTGGACGTATCACTCCCGCCTCTATCGCGCGGCGCAGTACGCCTCTGAGCACAAGGAGACGCAGTTGGTGCAGCTGGTGTCCTTCGGCTGCGGCGTGGACGCCATCACGACCGACGAGGTGCGCTCCATTTTGGAGGAGCACGGCAAATACTATACGCAGATTAAAATTGACGAGATCACCAATCTGGGCGCGGTGAAGATCAGGCTGCGCAGTCTGATTGGCGCGCTGGACGAGCGAGGTGAATGATATGGCTGAGGAAAGCTACTACATCCCCTTTACCAAGGAGATGAAGGAAACCTATACGATACTGGCTCCGAACATGCTGACGCTGCACTTTAGGCTGTTGATGCAGGTGTTTCGCAACGACGGCTTTAAAATGGAGCTTCTGGAAACGGACGACCCTTCGATTGTCGAAACGGGGCTTAAATACGTCCACAACGACACCTGCTACCCGGCGATTCTGGTTATTGGCCAGTTTATTTCCGCGCTGCAGAGCGGCCAGTACGACCCGCACAAGGTAGCGCTGATCTATTTTCAGACGGGCGGCGGCTGCCGGGCGAGCAACTATATCAACCTTCTGCGCAAGGCGCTCAAGAAGGCGGGCTTTGAATATGTGCCGGTCATTTCGATGAGTCTGTCGGCGCTGGAGGATCACCCGGGCTTCAAGCTGAGCGTGCCGCTGATGGTGCGTCTGGTTCACGCGGTGCTCTATGGCGATTTGCTGATGTCGCTGAAAAATCAGGTCAAGCCCTACGAGCTGAATAAGGGCGAGACTGACGCGCTGGCTCTGCGTGAAACGCAGGAGCTGGCCGAGATGCTTCAAAAGGACGCCACCTACATCATGCGCACGGAGGAGATCTTCAAAAAGATCATCGCGGCTTTCAATGCCGTGCCGCGGCGCGACGAGAAGAAAGTGCGCGTGGGCATTGTGGGCGAGATTTACGTCAAGTATTCGCCTTTGGGCAACAATCACCTGGAGCAGCTGCTCATTGACGAGGGCGCAGAGCCCGTGACGCCGGGCCTGCTGGATTTCTTCATCTTCGGCATTTACGTCAAGATGGGAGACACGAAGCTGTACGGCATTAAGAAACTGCGCTATCCGGCGATGTCGCTGATTTACAAGTTCCTTCTGCGCAAGCAGCGCCAGCTGATCGATGCGATCAAATCGGAAGGTCATTTCC
>CAYOTH010000230.1:0-3943 GCA_964406835.1 uncultured Oscillospiraceae bacterium | reverse complement strand
GCCCGAAACCGGACTGGGCAAGCTGGCGCTGCTCTGCAAAAAATACAACATCCATCTGTATTTCAACGGGCATGAGCACAATCCCAAGTACAGCCTGTATAACTTTAACGGCATTTACGATTACGATGCCGCCATGACGAAGGACAAATATACCATTGTGGAAATCCGCAAAAGCTCGGCCAAGGTGACGATTTACAACACGGCCGACAGCACGGTTCACCGCGTGGATTATCTGCCGCTGTAATCAATTCTTTTCGGCGTAAAAGTCAAATGTTATTTCGGCGGGGCAGTCGGGATAGGCCGATTGCGTCAGCGTCACGACGAGATGGTCATCCTTGTGTTTAATCGTGCCCGCCAGTGCATGGCCGTTGCCGTCCGTGCCGGAGAAGCGCAGCGCGCCGGTCGATAGGTCGTACAGGCCGGCCGCGCCCTCCATGTACGTCAGCTTGTATATGCTGTAATCGACGCGGTAATCGCCATTTTCGTCCCGCGCGATGATGAGATCTGAGCCTATATCGTCGCGCCATGCGCCCTCCTCAAACTGAGTCGTCTGCACGGCAGACTGAAGCTGATCGATCGGCGCGGGACGGTTGGAGCAGCCTGCCAGCAGGGCGAGCGCGAGCAGCAGAATAAGTGCCTTTTTCATTGCAAAAGTCCTCCTTGTAAAAAACTGGGAATGCCCTTACAGACGGGCGGGGGAAGAGGATTGTTCCCGCAAAAAAACTGACCGTTCCGGCAGCAAACCGGAGCGGTCAGTTTTTATATCAGTGCAGAATGTAGGAGAAGGCGATGTACAGGCCGATGCACAGCAGCAGCAGTCCAAAGGAAATGCTGAGCGTGATGCGCTTAACGTTCGCGCCGATTTCGTCGAATCCGGCGGCAAACACACACACAAATTTGGTCGTAATCGGATGGCGGCGGCAGATGGTCTTGTTGAGCAGGAACACAACGCCGTCGAACAGACTGCCCAGCGCGTAGGTCAGGCGGTTGCCCACCGGCACGCCCTGCTTTTTGCGGCGGCGCATAAACAGCGTGCGCCACAGGCCCAGCGCTACAGTGTCGATGCCCTCATCGGCGATGCGTGCCAGCAGCGTGCCTGCAAAGCCCAGCACGGCGCGGGCGTAATCGGCCAGCTTATCAAGAAGGCGGGTGGGAACGCCCAGAATAACGGGCAGCACGCGCTCGATGAGCGGGCGATAGAGCAGGTTTTCAAGATCCAGCCAGGCCGGCCAGCGATCGACATACTCGCGCACGCCGCGCTTGTCCTTTTCCATCAGCAGCGGACGGACGATCAGCAGGTAGAGGATCAGGCCGATCAGCAGTGATTCGCACGCGCCCTTGAGGTTCTCGCTGCTCAGTGCGCCGATGTTTTCGGCCTCGCCGGTGAAGTGCAGGAAGGACTGCATCAGCGTGGCGATGCCGGCCGACAGCGACGAGGAGAACAGGCCCAGTGCTGCGGGGAGCAGCGCGCTGACAAACAGCGCAACAGAGGCCGCGCGGGGCATGGCGGGCAGCTTGTCGAAGGCCGCCTGCGTCTTTTCGTCGTTTTTTTCCCAGAACAGAGTGATGTAGAGCTTGGTCATGTAGGCCGCAGTCAGGCCGCCGGTCAGCAGGAAGATGATCTCGGTCAGCTTGTAGGGGGCCCAGCTCAGGCCGGAGAGCTCCAGCTCCTCGATGTACTCGAGAATCGATTCGTGCAGGAGCGATTTGCTCACATAGCCGTTGAACAGCGGCATGCCGATGATGCCCAGATAGCCCATCAGGAAGGCAAAGTGCAGAACCGGCTTATGACGGCCGAAGCCGCGAATGTCATTGAGGTTCAGCTTATGCGTCTGCCGATAGACCGCGCCGGCGGCCATGAAGAGCACCAGCTTGATCAGCGAATGGTTGACCATGTGCAGCAGCGTTCCGTGGACTGCCATACCGTTTTCAAAACCGGTCAGGCAGGACATGCCCACGCCCACCAGAATGAAGCCAATCTGCGACATGGAGGAGCAGGCCAGCGTCTTTTTCAGATCGACCGAGAAGAGCGCCATCAGCGCGCCCAGGAACATGGTCGCCACGCCGAAGACCAGCACGGCGTTGCCCCAGAGCGTGTCGTGGGGGAGCATGTTGGCCGAGATGACCAGTATGCCGAACAGGCCGGTCTTGGTCAGGATACCTGAAAGCAGCGCGCTGGCCGGCGCGGGGGCGACGGGGTGCGCCTTGGGCAGCCAGATGTGCAGCGGGAACATACCGGCCTTGGCCGCAAAGCCGGTGGCAATCAGTGCGGCGATGAGGCGCAGCTCGCCCGGAGCCAGACGTCCAGCGCGAATGAGCTGATAGATGCCGTTGAACTCCAGCGTTCCCAGCCGGTTGTAGAGCATGAACAGGCCCATGAGCGTGACCATGCCGCTGATAACGGCCACGGCCATGTAGGTTTCGGCGGCTCGCAGCGCGCCGCTTTTTTCATCGTGAGCCACCCAGGCGTAGCTGGCCATGGACATCAGCTCGAAGAAGATGAAGGCCGTGTAGAGATTGGCGGCGAGGAAGACGCCGCAGGTAGCGCCCAGCGTCAGCAGCGTGAAAAAATCATAGCGCGCACGATGAGCGTCGTTTTCGGCAAAATAGCAGGGGGCAAACAGGCCCTGGCTCATAAACCACATGAAGGCGGCGATGGCCACATACAGGCCGCGGAAGCCGTCGCAGCGGAAGTGCAGGCCCAGCGCGCAGAAGCCGTCCCAGTAAAAGGAGGCGTTTACGCCGAGGATGACGCGCACCAGCACGGCAGCGGCAATGACCAGCTCGATGCCGCAGATCACGCTCAGCGCCCGTCCGTTCTTGACGCGGGTGAACCGGTCAAAGCTATAGGAGACAAGCGCGCCCAATATGGGAAGAAATACCAGCGCGCACAGCAGAAAATCTCCGCGCATAAATCATTGTCTCCTTTCTTAATACAGTCCGCTGGCCACGTCGCTCAGGAAGCGGATCAGCGAAGATGAGCACAGACCGCCGATGACAATGGCTGCCGTGAGGATAATCAGGGGCAGCTTCATACGCCAGCCGGGATCGTAATTGGCACCGGCTAGCTCGACGGAGGATTCGTTGAGCGGCATGAAATAGGCCGGTGCAACGATGGTGAACAGGTAGACCGCCGTCAGAATGGCCGAGATGATCAGCGCCACAACGCCCACAGCCGCCAGCGCTGTGCCGCTTGAAACGGCGGCTGAGGCCAGCATCCACTTGCTGATAAAGCCCATTAGCGGCGGCACGCCCACGAGGGCGGCGGAGGCTACGGTGAACACGCCCATCGTAAAGGGCATGACCTTGGAGAAACCGCGCAGATCCTGAACATACTCGCGTTCGGTTTTGATCAGCACCGCGCCCGCGCAGAAGAACAGCGTAATCTTCATGATGCCGTGGAAGAGCATATGAACCAGGCTGCCGGTCAGACCAGCGGGGGACATCAGCGTCGCGCCGAAGATGATGTAGCTCAGGTTGCTGATGGTTGAATAGGCCAGGCGCCGCTTGAAATGCTGTTCCTTGACGGCCATGACCGAACCGAAGACGATGGTTATCATGGCCAGTGCCATGGCGGCGTACTGCGCCCAGGTCCCCGAGAGGAACTCGGTGCCGAAGGTGTAGTAAATGATGCGGATGATGGCAAACGCACCGGCCTTGACGACGGCCACGGCATGCAGAAGCGCTGTAACCGGCGTGGGAGCAACCGACACGGTGGGCAGCCAGATGTGGACGGGGACGAGCGCCGCCTTGACGCCGAAGCCCACAAAGGACATCAGGAACACGGCCAGCAGCAGATCCTTTTTATCCATGACGCGCGCCATATCCAGCATGCCGCCATAGACAAATTCCGTCGTGGGATTGGCGCCATAGGTCAGCACGAAAATCATGCCGATGAAGGCCAGCGCCGCGCCGCTGATCGAGAAATACAGATAGGTGCGGC
>CAYOTH010000229.1:0-3949 GCA_964406835.1 uncultured Oscillospiraceae bacterium | reverse complement strand
GCTCCAGCTCGGGCTTGAAGTGGAAGTCTGGCTCCAGGGAGACGATCAGCTTCCACTCGGGCGTGCGCCAGCCGTGCTTGCGCATCCAGGTACACTCGGTGATATAGAACTCGGGCTCCGCTTCGCGGTGCTCGCCGCGCACCAGCGGCATCAGGCTGCGGCCTTCCATGGGCAGGTTATTTTCGATGCCCATCAGCTCGAGTAGCGTCGGGGTGACGTCCTTGAGCTGGCAGTAATCGTCATAGCGCTTGCCCTCGGGCAGGTGGCCCTTCCAGCGGAGGATCAGCGGCACGACCAGCGTGCAGTCGTACATGCCGTGATGATCGAAATAGCAATCGTGATCGTAGAGCGTCTCGCCGTGGTCGGAGACGAAGATGACGATGGTGTCTTCCTCCAGACCCAGCTCGTTCAGGCGGGTGAGGATCTGCTGGATGCAGTTGTCCATGTAGGTGACAGCTGAATCGTACTGAGCGATGACGTAATCAGGATTGGTGCAGCCTTCTGGCACCCAGCTCTTGATGTAATCGCCGAAGGGCTTGAAGTCATAGACCTTCTGCATACGGTTGTCTGCCGGATCGCAGGGATCGCCCTTGAAGTACATGTCCTTGAAGGGGGCAGGCGCCAGGTAGGGCGAGTGGGGATCCATGTGGCGCAGGAACAGCATGAAGGGCTTGTCCTGAGCAGCCAGGCGCTCCAGCTCGGGGATGGCGACGTTGTTCAGGTTCTCAGCCTTGTGGGCGCGGCCGTCCTCATGGTCGGGGCCCCAGCCGGAGAAGGAGAGATAGTTGTCATAGCCGCGGCCACCCGCGTTGCCCTGGAAGCCCACGCAGGTGGTGGTGTAGCCGTTGTCGCGCAGGATCTCGGCCAGCACCGGCACGCCGTCCACAATGGCCTTCTGAGCCAGAGCGACTACATTGGTGCCGAAGCAGTCACGGCCGGTCATCATGTTGGAATAACCGGGCGTGGTGGGGATGTGCGCGGAGAAGCAGTGGTTAAAGGTCACGCCGCCCTCGGCATACTTGCTGATGTTGGGCGTGGTCAGGCGGTTGTAGCCATAATGGCTCATGTGGTCGCGGCGCAGGCTGTCGATGCCGAAGAACAGAAGATTGGGTTTCTTGCTCATGCCGGTTTCCTCCCGTTTGTCGCTTGATGTTGGTGTGTGAAAAAGCCCTTAGATATCCTGAATGCGCGGATCCTGAACCGAGACGCGCCGACCCTCCCGAGCGGAGAGATAGCAGGAGAGCACCAGACGCAGCGTGTCTCGTCCCTCCTCGGCAGAGCAGATCGCTTCGCCGCCCTTGAGGAAATCGGCCATCGGGCCGGCCTGCCAGCCCAGGCGCGCGCCGTGTCCCTTCGGGCTTTCGATGCCGCTGTCTGTCCAGTCGGCATCGCCCTCTTTGAACCATTTCAGGCCGGGCATCGCCGGACGGGGCAGGCGGGTGGAGGGGTTGTCGCCGAAGTACTGCTGGATCGTTCCGTTCTGGCAGTAGACCTCGGTGGTGATCTCGCTGGCACTGCAGGTGAAGCAGCAGCTGATTTCGCAAATCAATCCGTCGGTATATTTGAACAGCGCCACGGCGTTGTCATTGGGGATCTTCGGATTGACCATGGTGCTCATCTCGCAGGAGACGCTCTCAGGCATACCGAAGATCCAGAGCATCATGTTGATGGGATGCGCGGAGTCATCGGCGAAAATATCGCGGTTGTGCTTCGGGCTGGCATGCCAGGTGTTTTCAAAGTCAGCCCAGATGTGGGTGGGCAGCGCGTGACGGCGGCGGTAGAGGCAGGTTTTGCCCAGCGCCTGCGTCGTGATCAGCTCGCGAATCTTCTGATTCTGCGGGTCAGTGCGCATCTGCCAGCCCATGGTAAAGCGCACGCCGTTGTCGTTGACGGCCTTGACAATGCGGTCGGCCTCGCTCATGGTCAGCGCCATGGGCTTATAAAGGATAATGTCCTTGTGAGCCGCCGCCGCCGCTTCGACCAGCGGGGCATGCAGATCGGTTTCGGAGGTGATGATGACGGCCGCAATATCGCGCGACAGAATGTCTTCCAGCGAGGCGACAAATTCGATGCCGAAATCTTCGCAGCTTTTGCGGCCGCGCTCGGCGTCGTGATCCCAGCCGCAGATCGGCTTGACGCCGTATTCGCTGTGAGCGAGCCATTCGCGGGCAATGGCGCCGATGTGGCCATGGGCAAAGCCCAGTATGGCGACGTTAATCATGGCACTTTCTCCTTGACAGATTGTCTGGTTTAAATTTTAGCGGGCGCCCAGCATCTTCAGGCAGGCGTTCATGTAGCCGTAGCTCTCGCTAGCAATAGCCTGAGCCTGCTGCAGGGTCTGCTCGCCGCCGATGACCTCGAGGCAGACGGGGCCGTCGTAGCCCGCGTCAACCAGCGCCTTGAAGTAGCCGTAGAGATTGATCTCGCCGCGGCCGCAGGCCTGCTCGGCCGGTGCGCCCGGGTTGGGGCCGGGGCCCTTGCAATCGCGGATGTGAACGTGACCCATGCGGGAGACAACCTGAGCCAGCGCTTCCTCGGGCTTCTCACCGGCGCGATGGATGTGGCTGGGGTCCATATCCACGCCGAAGGAATCCAACTGGATTTCGGTCATGGCACGCTGGGTGGTGGGAGTGTTGTAGATGGCAGAGTTGACGTGGGCCTTGCAGCACAGCTTGACGCCGTATTCGGCAGCCAGCTTGGCGCGCTCGGTCAGCGTGTTGATGGAGGCAACGATGTCCTCTTCGACATCGCTCTTGCCGCCGGGGCCGACGTTGACCACCGGGATGCCCAGATACTGCGCGGCCTTGAAGGCCTTGGTCAGGCGTTCCTCATCCAGAGACGCCACTTCCATGCTCAGCAGCTCGACGCCGGCTTCCTTGGCCGCCGCCTTGACCAGCGGAGCCTCGGTTTCCCAGGCGTTGAGTACGATGTGCTCGCACATGCCTTCGATGGCCGACAGCTCGACGCCGTCGTAGCCGGCAGCCTTGATGGCCTTCATGGCCGTCTTGACATCCACGCCCTTGAACAGAACAGAGTTGACACCGAGTTTCATACTAGTTGACCTCCCATAATATATTGTTATGACAGTATGCGACGAAGCTCGCGAAAAATCCCATTTCATTATACAACGGGCGGCGCGCCTTCGCAAGACAAATTGAAACGGCTTCGGGATTTGTGAACGGATTTGTACAAATTGAATCCGCTTGAGCAAAATGCGATAGGCCGCAGATAGAGGAAAATAAGCGCGAATTTAGCCGCTATGGGGCCTGAAAAAAGCTGAATTAAGGATAAAAAGCGCTAAATTTAGCGAAATACGGCCTCTGTTTTCGCCAAGAAGGCGGACGGAAATGCACAAAGATCAGAAAAATGTCCGGCCATTTGGCAGAACGTGTCTGGATAAAAAAGCCCGAAACGCAGAAGAAGGCGTTTCGAGCTTTCGAAAATTATTTCTGGAGCAGATGGATGGCAAAGCCGCCGATTTCCTCGGCCAGATAAATGGCGACGGGCTTACCGTTCTTTTCCTTCAGGCTGGCTTCGTTGAAGGTAAAGCCCTGGCCCTCAAGATAGGCGCGGGCGCGCGTAATGCTGTTGCAGGCCACGGCGATATGGCCGTTCTTGCCCAGATAGGGCGTCTTCATGGCCTCGATGGACGCGCCGGCGAAGACCGACGAGGCGCCCTCGCGCACCGGCCAGCCGAACAGCGCGCTGAACTTCTGGGCCACGGCGAGCGCATCCTCGCTGCTTTCGCAGTTGACGCCCACATGAACCAGCTCGAAGCCCAGCATCTTGCGTACGGCGCTGCGGGTGATCTCCTCGATTTTGTCAAACGCACCGGCGTTGATGAGATCCTCCTTGGCCATCCAGCTGCCGCCGCAGGCGATGATCTTGCCGAAGGAGAGATAGTCGTTCAGGTTGTTTTCGTTGACGCCGCCGGTGGGCATGAACAGCA
>CAYOTH010000228.1:0-3954 GCA_964406835.1 uncultured Oscillospiraceae bacterium | reverse complement strand
GCGCTTCCCCAACAACGTCACTGCCACGCTGGTCAGCTCCTGCTATTCGGAGGGCGTGCGCCCCAACTGCGGCTATGTCATCACCCTCAACGACATGGTGATCGACTATCGCCTGCGCAACAACATCATCTTCACCACCAAGGACAAGACCGTGGACATCGCCCGCGGCCATGAGCAGACCGACGCTCTCGATCGCGCCTTCATTGATGCCATCAAGACCGGCGACCGCAGCCTCATCCGCTCCCCCTATGCCGATGCCCTCAAGTCGCTCAAGGTTGCCTTCGCCGCCAACAAATCCATGGAAACCGGCGAGGTCATCAACTTCTAAACACTCCCCAAGCCGTTCTGCCCGGGCAGGACGGCTTTTTTCTTTGTGCTGCCGTCCCCCTAAAAACAACGCGCGGGGAACGAATCGCCTTCGTTCCCCGCGCTGTGACATATATACTTATATTTTTTCTATCCACAGCCTGACGCCTCGTTATAGCAGACCCGCGCCCTTGTCAATCCCCGCGCTGCCAGAAGCCTTTCACAGAGCGTTTTTCAGCCCTCTTCGCAAAATGCCCCTTAAAAAAGACGCGTCATTCAGCCTCCAGAAAATATAAATTTTCTTCGTCCATCAGCATGGCCTCAGGCTGCATATTCAACAGCTTCATGGTGTTCATGTTTTTAATAAACGCACCCATGCGCGAATCCTGCAAGGGTTCGAACTTTTCCAGCGTTTTGGACAGGGCCTTTTTGTTGTATTCGCCCATGGACTCGCCGGCTTTAATCAGCGACTCATCGACATGAACCTTCTTCAAAACGGAGACGTTTCCCATCTTCTGCCCGATGTTTTGAACCAATTGACCACCATTGCCCACAATCCACTGCTCAATGGCCGTCCTCTGGTACATGGCGATCTGCTCGCGGCAGGCGGTATACAGCGCCGTGTACTTTTGATCAAATTCCCGAATCTTCTCGGCCGCAACCTCCGCCCTATCCGGGTTGCTCTGAAGCAGCACCTCCATAAAGGACGTATAGCCATACAGATAACTGGCCAGCTGGTATTCGTAAAACTCGCTCATAATCCCATCCATCCAGAAAGCCTTGAACCTGAGAGCCTCCATGAAGCCCCTTCGCCTGGCTCAGTTTGTCCTCAATCATGCTCTGATAGAAAATAAGATCATGACACGCTTCGCGCTTGATATCCTGCACGGCCACAAGGCGCAGCTCCATGAGCTTTTCGTTGGTGAACTCACGCTTGTAGTCCGCCATGATTTCGGACAGCATATTCAGGTTGCCGCGCTGCTTTGACTGCTTTTCCAGCTTGATGAACTTCAGAATTTCTTCGACCTTCTGCTGCAAATCCTCCAGCTTTTGCTCAATGCTGACAAGCGCCGAAGCCACCGCCATGGTCATGGGGTCAAACGGCACAACCGTGCCGGTCACTGTCTGCTGACCCAAAGACTCAACCGGCTTAAAGTACATACGGCTCGTAAGGCGGCCGCTTCCGTCCAGGCTTGTAATGTTCCCCGAAAAGCCCTGCCCCTATCCACCATCCAGCCGACAGCATTCTTGGGGTTGACGGCCGTATACAGCTGCTCGTTGGTCACAATGTCCTTGACGGTGCTCGTTGTGATAGTACGCGCCGCCTCGGGAAGCGTCGAAAAGGCCGCGCCCAGTGCAGCTAGCCCCGTCAGCGGCACCTTGTGATAGCGGCTCATGTCCAACTCGGAGGCCCGGATAACTGGAAAGTCCTCGCCGGTCAGAAAGGCCTTGGTCTCATCCTGCTTATTTTCAGGAACAAGCGCCTGCTCTTTCTCCTTCTTTTTTCCGGATAGCGCCTTCACGATATCCCTAATCGCCATAAGTCTTCCACTCCTTTGGTACGAGATTGCTTTTAAGTTATAGTATAGCCTACTTTATGGATTTTATCATCGGGTTCAGGCCTTTTTGTCTCCCCGCGCAGACATTTTTTTCACACGCTGCTCATTTTTTCGCCCTTAAATTGAGGGTCTCGCGTCGGTATAATAAAGGAGGACGGCAGGCCCAGCCGCTGGATTGGCCCCACGCATTTTCATTTGCTTTTTTAGGAGGCGCGCCATGGCTCAGTATACGAAAAAAGCCATTCTCCAGACCTTTGAAGAGATGCTTGAGAAGATGCCCTTTGACAAGATGACCGTCTCGGCGATCGTGGCCCGCTGCGAGATCAGCTCCAACACGTTTTACTATCACTTTTAGGATATTCGAAAGCATCAGCTCGGAGGCCTTCTACGAGCAAATGATCGACTGGGGCGCGTCCTTCGTCTGGTATTTCCACTATATGCCCGTCGGCAACGCCGCCGCGCCCGAGCTGCTGCCCACACCCGAGCAGCGCGAATTTATGCTCCACCAGATCCGCGCCTTCCACCACACGAAGGCCCTCTTCGGCATGGATTTCCAGAACGACGGCGAATATGTCGGCGGCTGCATCGCCGGAGGCCGCCGCTATCTGCACATCAACGCCAACGGCGATGTCGATCCCTGCGTGTTCATTCACTATTCCGATTCGAACTTCCGCGAAAAGACGCTGCTGGAGTGCTTGACCTTGCCGCTGTTCATAGCCTATCACGACGGCCAGCCCTTTAGCGAGAACATGCTCCGCCCCTGGCCCATGCTGGAAAACCCGGACAAGCTGCGCGCCATGATCTCTGGCACCCACGCCCGCTCGACCGACATGCAGTCCCCTGAAAGCGCCGAACACCTATGCCGCAAGTGCGACGCCTATACCGCCTGCTGGACGCCGGCCGCCGATCGCCTCTGGGCCGACATCCACGACCCGCAGGCCGATCAAAAAAGCTAACATCCCGCTCCTCTTTTGAAAAACTCATGCCGTTAGTATGCAATGCTACGGCATGAGTTTTTTTGAATAGGGAAGCCCTGTCATACCCCGAAACTGGGGCGCGTCCTTCGTCTGGTATTTCCACTATATGCCCGTCGGCAACGCCGCCGCGCCCGAGCTGCTGCCCACACCCGAGCAGCGCGAATTTATGCTCCACCAGATCCGCGCCTTCCACCACACGAAGGCCCTCTTCGGCATGGATTTCCAGAACGACGGCGAATATGTCGGCGGCTGCATCGCCGGAGGCCGCCGCTATCTGCACATCAACGCCAACGGCGATGTCGATCCCTGCGTGTTCATTCACTATTCCGATTCGAACTTCCGCGAAAAGACGCTGCTGGAGTGCTTGACCTTGCCGCTGTTCATAGCCTATCACGACGGCCAGCCCTTTAGCGAGAACATGCTCCGCCCCTGGCCCATGCTGGAAAACCCGGACAAGCTGCGCGCCATGATCTCTGGCACCCACGCCCGCTCGACCGACATGCAGTCCCCTGAAAGCGCCGAACACCTATGCCGCAAGTGCGACGCCTATACCGCCTGCTGGACGCCGGCCGCCGATCGCCTCTGGGCCGACATCCACGACCCGCAGGCCGATCAAAAAAGCTAACATCCCGCTCCTCTTTTGAAAAACTCATGCCGTTAGTATGCAATGCTACGGCATGAGTTTTTTTGAATAGGGAAGCCCTGTCATACCCCGAAACAGATGAACTCAGAAGCGAGTCCTTGAAGTAGCGCCGCCTCTCCGGCGGGATTTGATGTTTTTCTTACATTTTCAGTATGCGCCTCATATCGGGCAATGTTATTCTATTATCGTCAAAGGAAAGAAGCGATCAAAAAGAAAGAAGGATGAACTCATGAAAAGAATGATCTCCCTGCTGCTGAGTTTGGCCCTGCTGCTGTGCGGCGGCGCGGCGCTGGCCGAAGGCATCGACGTGCTCTCCCGCGAGGAGGGCAGCGGCACGCGCGGCGCGTTCATCGAGCTGTTCGGCATCGAGCAGAAAAACGAGGCCGGCGAAAAGGTTGACTACACCACCGACGAGTGCGACATCACCAACTCCACCTCGGTCATGATGACCAGCGTCGCAGGCAATGAC
>CAYOTH010000227.1:0-3960 GCA_964406835.1 uncultured Oscillospiraceae bacterium | reverse complement strand
ATATGCTTTTTCTGTCATTTTTTGAATTGTTAATAGATGGTAAATCAAGCCAATTTTGATGGTTTTTCGCATAGATTCTCCCGACAAAAAAGTGCCTCGCACGGCATACTTTTTTGTCGAAAGGCGCACTCGTTCTGTTTTCCGCTCAGAAATTCCTCAAACAGCCTGTTCTGCGCGCGCCATTTTCTCCTCGTCTGCGGCTATAATCGCAGACTTTTTTTCAAAACAACCCTCTATGACCTTGAATCTGGAAGATATTGCGCCGAAAATTCCCCCGAAGATAGAAAGAAGCCTGTCCTCTGCGCTTACAGTAAGACAGACTTTTTCTCCATTTTATGCCTTTTCAGCCGTGATGCCTCAGCGCCGCGCCGACAAAACCCTCAAACAGCGGATGCGGCCGATTCGGCCTGGACTTAAACTCCGGATGAAACTGGCAGCCGACAAACCACGGATGCCCGGCCAGCTCGACAATTTCAACCAGATCACGCTGCGGATTGACGCCGCTGATCTGAAGCCCCGCCTTTTCCATCGCCTCCCGATAAGCATTGTTGAACTCGTAACGATGGCGATGCCGCTCGCTGACCTGAGCCTGCCCATAAAGCAAACGGGCCTGGCTCCCCTCGGCCAGCGCACAATCATACCCTCCCAGGCGCATGGTGCCGCCGGTCTGCTCAAGCCCCTGCTGATCAGCCATCAGGTCAATCACCGGATCGGGTGTTTCCGCGTCAAATTCCGTCGAATTGGCCTCGGCAAGCCCCAGCACATGCAGGGCAAACTCAATCACCGCGATCTGCATCCCCAGGCAGATGCCCAAATACGGCAGCTTATGCTCCCGGGCGTACTGCGCGGCCAACAGTTTTCCCTCAATGCCGCGATTGCCGAAGCCGCCCGGCACCAGAATGCCATCCACCCCTTCAAAGGCCTTGTCCAGCTCATACGGCCTGGCGCTCAGCTCGTCGGCCTGTATCCAGCGAATATGAACGTGCGCGCAATGCACAATGCCACCATGCTGAAGCGCCTCAACCACCGACAGATAGGCATCGTGCAATTCAATATACTTGCCCACCAACGCAACGGTCGCCTCGCGCTGCGGATTTTGAAAGCGATCAACCAACTGCCGCCAGTCGGCCAAATCCGGCACGCGCACAGTCATATGAAGCGCCTCCAGCACCTTTTCGGCAAACCCTTCCTCTTCGAGCATAAGAGGCACCTGATAGAGCGATTCGGCGTCCAGATTCTGTATAATGTAGCGCTGATGCACATTGCAGAAGCAGGACAGCTTACGGCGCATGTCCTCCGGCACCGGATAATCACTTCGGCAAACCAGCATGTCCGGCTGTATTCCCATGGACTGAAGCTGCTTGACCGAATGCTGCGTGGGCTTTGTCTTCAGCTCCTGGCTGCTTTTAAGATACGGAATCAGCGTGACATGAATAAACAAGACGTCTCCGCGCTCCTTTTCCCACTGAAACTGGCGAATGGCCTCGATAAAGGGCTGGCCTTCGATGTCGCCAATGGTGCCGCCAATTTCAGTAATAACAACGTCCTTCCCCTCGCCAATCCGATATAGTTTTTCCTTGATTTCATCGGTGATGTGCGGAATGATCTGCACCGTACCGCCCTGGTAGCCGCCACTGCGTTCCCGATTCAAAACAGTATAGAAGATCTGCCCGGAAGTAACCGAGCTGTAGCGGGTGAGATTTTCGTCGATAAACCGCTCATAATGCCCCAGATCCAGATCGGTTTCCATGCCGTCCTCCGTCACAAAAACCTCGCCGTGCTGATAGGGATTCATCGTTCCGGGATCCACGTTCAAATACGGATCAAACTTTTGCAGCGCAACCGAATAGCCGCGCGCCTTGAGCAAACGCCCCAGAGACGCCGCCGTAATGCCCTTGCCCAGCGACGACGCCACACCGCCGGTCACAAAAATATACTTCGTGGACATGATGAACCCCTCCTTGTCTATGCTCGCCCGAAGGCTCCTAAAAAAACAAAGGTTATTTTACGCCTGTGCCGCCCCTCTGTCAAGTACATTTTGACATTTCAAACTTTAAATTCATGCATTTCACTTCATTTTCCCTCGTATATCCCCCACTTTATGACCAATTCTGTTTTAACTCCATCATTTCGAGGATTATATCAACCCCGTTTAAACACCTTATTCGAGCAAGTTTCATCAAGAATCAGACTCTCTGTTTTTCCTTCAGGCAGACGTATCCATTCTGCACGATGCGCATAAAAAAGGCGGAGCAAAGATCAGCTCTTTCCTCCGCCTGTATCATTTATTTTTTTCAGCGTAGCAGCGTCAAAGCACCGGCCTCCACACCCACGCTGGCCTTAGCCGTTTCTTCGCCGAATTCACCGTCCAGCGTCCAGGCCGTCGGCTCGCTCATTTCAAAGCTCACCTGCGTCACATGCTCAAAAATCACCAGTTCCCCGTCAAAGCTGTTCGTTCGAAGCATATGAACGGCGCGCAGCAGCTGATCGAGCGTTTTGGGTTTTCGAATGAGCATCAGCTCAAGCTGCCCGTCGTCCAGCGCCGCCTGCCCCTGCTTTAAGTGGACCAGCGCCGCGATCGACATGGAGTTGCTCACCGAGCCATATACGAACTTGCCATCGGCAGAGCCGCCGTCCCAGCGAGCCGTCAGGGAAATACTCTTCAAGTTGAAAATGTCCTTTGTTCCCTCCAACAGATAGGCCAGATACCCAAGCGTGTTCTTCGCCGACTGCGGCGTGGCATAAGAGCATTCCGTAAACGCCCCAAACGCCGCCACATAAGTAAAGAAGCGCTCCGCGCCAAAACGGCCCACGTCCAGCACAACCGGTGCCCCCTGCCGGGCAATATCGCGCGCCGCCTCAATCGGCTCCTTCTTCAGGCGAAGCGTCGTGGCAAAATCGTTGGTTGTTCCGCAGGGAATATAGCCCAAAGCCGGACGGCAGGGCGCGCGCATCAGCCCCTGAAGCGTTTCATGCAGCGTCCCATCCCCGCCGCAGCAGACCACGCTGTCATACTTTCCCGAAGCGTCCTCCGCCAGCTGCGCCGCATGGCACGGCGCATGGGTCAGCACACAGTCCACCTGCGCACCGTTTTCTCCCAGAGCCTTGGCCACATCGCTCGCTATTTTTTCGCCTGTTCTGCGCCCAGCCGCCGGATTGACAATCAGTAGCGTCCTGCTCATGGAATCATCACCTCTTCACTGCGCTTGTTTTTCTCATTTTACGCTCTAATTATAGCGCAAAAATGTGACCTGTCAACGTCTGCCGCGTGACACAAAACGAAAACTCCTCTGTTTTCGATCAGCGCGCACAAAAAACAGGCTCCTGCCTCTCCCGAAGGAAGCAAAAGCCTGTTGTTATTAGGGTTATACTCAGCGCACGCCAAAGAGCAGGCGGCCGTAACTGGGATAGGGCCAGTAATCGGTGGGCATGAGCAGCTCCGCATCGTCCACGGCGCGGCGCAGCTTCTCCATGGCCGTCACCACCACATCGTGGTAATAATGACTTTCGATCTCCAACCCAGCGCTGGTCGGCGTTTCATCCACGGCACGGCTGAGCGTATCAACGCTGCCGGAAATCTCCTCGCACAGCGCGCTCAGCTTGCCCAGAAGCGTCTTTTCGGGCGCCGAGGCAATGCCCAGCTGCATTTTCTTGAGCGCCGCGTCGGTCAAAAAGGCCGTATACTTGAGCACGGCGGGCAGAATATGCTGGTTGGTCATATCGATCATCGTCAGCGCTTCGATATGGACAGTCTTATTGTAGCTTTCCTGCATGACGCACATACGGGAACGCAACTCGTTTTCCGTAAAGACGCCATGACGTCTGAACAGATTCACATTCGCCTGATCGACCAGATGCGGCAGCGCGTCCGCCGTGCAGCGATAGTTGAGCAGGCCGCGCTTCTCCGCCTCGCGCACCCAGGCCTCGGAATAGCCGTTGCCGTTGAAGATGATGCGGCGA
>CAYOTH010000226.1:0-3976 GCA_964406835.1 uncultured Oscillospiraceae bacterium | reverse complement strand
CATCAGCGGCCCCCTGGTCGCCGCGTATGACCTTTCCCCGCAGACTCAGGCCATCGCCCGCGAGCTGATGCTCTCCATCGCCATCATCATCGTCTTCCAGGCCACCAACAGCATCATGACCAAGGGCGTATTGCGCGGCGGCGGTGACACCAAAATGCTGATGCTGGCCGATAACATTTTCCTCTGGGCAGTGGCACTTCCGCTGGGCATAGTGGCCGGGCTGGTGCTGCATCTTCCGGCGTTCTGGATTTATTTCGCCCTCAAGAGCGACCAGGTGATTAAGGCAGTCTGGTGCGTGAGCCGACTGCACAGCGGAAAATGGATTAAAAAAATCAAATCCGAAAAAGAATTATAAGGCCGGGAAACCGGCGGCTAAAGCCCGCTCTTTGGCCGCCGGCTTCCGACAGGTCTGCTTTTTTATAAGCCGAAGTCATGCGGTAGCGCCGTGGTCTGAGCACAAGGCAGAGGAGTCCGCCAGGCATGGCACGCCCCTCAAGTGCTATAACCGCGTAGGCTCTCTACGCGCAGTTTGAATGCTATGGCGCGCAGACGGCTGCTTCTTTTCGCCAGCCCCGCGCAAAGGAGTGCTTTCTTCGGCGTGAGACGTGAGCACAAGGCGGGGCAGTCTGCGCAGATCAAACACTTTGCTGGCAGAATGCGCTTCTATAAACAATGCCGGAAGGCGCTGCTGCTTAGGCGCAGGGCAGTCAGGCTGTTCGTTTGCGACAAAGCATTCCTTGCGTTGAAAGATGATTTCGGAGCATTCTGAGCCGAACGGTTTGTTTGAAAAATTGCTTCATCATTATGGGCAGGAGGAACGACATGAACACGCAGCATTTCCGTTATGCGGTCGAGGTTGAGCGCACCGGCTCGATTTCTCAGGCGGCGGAGAACCTTTATATCAGCCAGCCGACTATCAGCAAGGTCATCAAGGAGCTGGAGGATACGCTTGGCATCACCATTTTCAGGCGCACGCCGCGTGGCACGGTGGCCACGGAGAAGGGCGCGCAGTTTCTGGCCTACGCCCGCGAGGCGCTGGCTCAAGTGGACAAGATGGAACGCCTTTCCCGGCCGGAGAGCCGCGAGGGCCATGTGCTCATGGCGGCGCTGCCTCATGCCGATTATCTGCTGCAGGGGCTTTTGTCGCTGGCCGCCGATACGAAGCTGGAGAGCGATGCGCGCATTTGTGTGGACGAAACCGACGCCATGCAGGCGCTTTCGGGGCTGACGGAGGGGCGCTATCGCCTCGCCGTCATTCGTTATCCGGCGGCGCGGGAAACCTACTTTGCCGATTACGTCAAAAACAACGGCCTGATGAGCGAGGTGATCTGGACGTTCGAGCCGCTGATTCTGGCCGCGCAGGACGGCGAGGTGGCCGGTATTGACCGTCTGAGCGAGGAAAAGCTCGAGGGCTTTGTGGAGATCGAATCGGACGACGGGCGCGCGCCCTATCTGGGATGGGGTGACGAGGACGTGGCGGGGGAGAAGCGCAGCGTGAGTGTGAGCGCGCAGGCTGAGCGGCTGGAGTTGCTCTCGCTCATGCCCGACGCCTATCTGTGGGCATCGCCCACGCCCGGGTGGCGACTGACGCGCTATAATCTGGTGCAGAGGCGCTGCCCCAACACGGCGCGCCGCTGGACCGACGCGCTGGTCATCCGGCGGGGCCGCGCGCTCAGCGATCTGGAAAGGCGATTTGTCAATCGGCTCTATGCCGCCAAGAACGAAGTGGCCTTCCGCGGCAGTGAATGATATGAGTTATTCTAAATTTGAATAGCTGTATTCTTTGAGCTTTTTTCATCACAAACGCAAATAATAACAGCAAATCCAAATATAAGGTCAGAAATTCGCCCCGAAAGGCCATTTATAAACGGACAAAGCGTCGAAATTAACGCAGAGGGCGGCGATGGGGCCGGGGGGTGAATTGATAATTGAATATCAACATGCGCAGATTATATTTCAAAATCGCATGACAATCTGATAAAATGTAATTGTAAGCTAGAAAAGTGGCCTTGCTATGAACTGTGCAAAAGGAAGGGAATTACCATGGGCAAGAAAGTAACTATTATCGGCGCCGGCAACGTCGGCGCGACGATCGGCTTCACCCTGGCTGTCAAGGGCCTGGCGTCGGAGATTCTGTTCGTTGACGTGGCCAAGGACAAGGCGCTGGGCGAAGCGATGGACATCTATCAGGCGACCCCGGTGTGCGAGCCGGTTTACGTCCATGCCGGCGATTATCCGGATGCCAAGGATTCTGACATCGTTGTCATCACCTCGGGCATTGCCCGCCGTCCCGGCCAGACTCGCCTGGAGCTGGCGCAGACCAACGTCAACATCCTCAAGAGCATTTCTGAGCAGATCACCAAGTATGCTCCCAATGCGATTTACATCATCGTCAGCAACCCCGTCGATATTCTGACCTATGCCTTCACCAAGATTTCCGGCATTCCGGAGCATCGCATCATCGGCTCGGGCACCCAGCTGGATTCCGCCCGCCTGTGCGCCACGCTGGCCGAGAAGCTGGAAGTCAACCAGAAGGACGTGCATGCCTTCGTTCTGGGTGAGCACGGCGATACCTCCTTCGTGCCCTGGTCCATGGCGACCGTCGCCGGCGTGAAGATCGACGATTTCTGCAACGGCGCTCTGGGCGGCCGCAAGTATGACCTCGATTACGAGGAGATCGTCAAGTATGTCCGCGAGAGCGGCGGCATGGTCATCAAGCGCAAGGGCGCGACCTACTATGCCATTGCCGTTTCCGTCTGCCGTATCATCGAAATGCTCGATATGTGCGACAACGGCGTCGCGGTGGTCTCTACCATGATGCACGGCGAATACGGCGTGGATGATGTGTGCATCAGCACGCCCTGCATCGTCGGCCCCAACGGCATCAAGGGCAAGCTGCTCGTCAGCATGACCGAGGAGGAGCAGGAGAAGCTGCGCGCCAGCGGCCGTGCCATGAAGGCAGCCATGGACGCCCTGACCTATTGACCATAATACGGCGCGGCCGGAGCCGATGTTCTCGGCAGGGAACAGAGGGCTTCGCGCTCGCCGGCAAGGAGTAAACAATATGAAATTTAGCTACTATCCGGGATGTACGCTCAAGAACAAGGCGCGTGATCTGGACGAGTACGCGCGCAAGTCGTTTGAGGCGCTGGGCCTGGAGCTCAGCGAGTTGGACGAGTGGCAGTGCTGCGGTGCGGTTTATCCGCAGGCCAGCGACGAAATTGCCTCACGCCTTTCCGCTGTGCGCGCCCTGGCCGCCTCCCGTGACCGCGGCGACGCGCTGGTTACGCTGTGCTCGGCCTGCCACCACGTCATCAAGCGTGCCAACGAGGACATCAAGGCCGACGACAACTTCCGCCTGAAGGCCAACAACTACCTCAAGCTTGACGCTCCCTACGAGGGCGAGACCGAGGTCATTCACTATCTGGAGGTGCTTCGTGACAAGCTGGGCTTTGACGAGCTCAAAAAGCGCGTGGTCAACCCGCTCAAGGGCAAGAAGATCGCCGCCTATTACGGATGTCTTCTGCTGCGCCCCAGTGGCCAGATGGCCTTCGACGATCCGGAGAACCCCACCATCATCGAGGACTTCATCAAGGCCATCGGTGCCACGCCTGTTGTCTATCCTTACCGCAATGAGTGCTGCGGTGGCTATGTCGCCCTGGAGAACAAGCCCCAGGCGCGCAGCCAGGTGAGCAAGATCCACGCCTCGGCCGCCGAAAAGGGCGCTGAGATGATCATCACCGCATGTCCTCTGTGCATGTACAATCTCCGCCAGAACGCGCCGGAAAGCAAGTTGCCCGTGGTGTATTTCACCGAGCTGCTCGCCGAAGCGCTGGGCGTGAAGGAGGGTTAAGGACATGGATCAGAATATGGAACTGCGCCAGACGATCCTCGAGATCAGCGGCGTCAATCCCCGCAAGTGCATGAAGTGCGGCAAGTGCTCGGGCGCCTGTCCCGCCTATGATGAGATGGAGTA
>CAYOTH010000225.1:0-4008 GCA_964406835.1 uncultured Oscillospiraceae bacterium | reverse complement strand
TGTTAAAGAAGTACACCCGCTGATCCTTGCCCGCCTGTCCGCCGAAGGAGAAGCGATCAAAGGTCTGCTTGAGAAGCGCCTTGGCCTTTTCGCCATTGAACGCACCGTAAAACAGACTGGGCTCGCCGTTCTGCTCAAAGACATATTCTCCGGGCTCGGCGCAGAAATCCACGATTTTTCCCTGATCCACAATCAGCATGCACTGGCCGTCTGCAACAGCGATGACCGATCCTTCTGAGATCACATTGTCATCTTCCGTACGGCTACCGCCAAAGCGGCCCTTGGTTTTCTTCATGGCTTTGGTCGCCAGCACGTTATCCGGGAGCGCATCGACATAGAAGTATTCTTTCCACTGGCTGGCCAACGTGCCGCCTATGGCATTAAGTCCCGCTACAATCAGTCCCATGTTCCGTTATCCTCCTGTTACTCCTTCGGTTTCGCGGTTTCAATTTTGCGGCGCTGCGTATTCTGATAAAGGAAATGATCGTAACGCATATCCAGGTTGAAGGAGCCCTCGCGCACATAATTCGCTGCGGTGCTCTGGCTTTGAGCCTGCTTAAGCTGGCCGCGCAAGACGCCTAGCAGGATCAGCGCCACAATCAGCGCCGCAATGGCCGCCAGCAAAAGCGTGCCGCTGGCCAGGCTGTCCGTCAGCGCCATGATGATTGCCGCAATGCCCAGCACCCCGACAAACACGCCGCCGCCCCAGATGAAGGACTTCGTCTTATCCGCAGGCACATCACACGTCAGCTTGCCGGTCTGACCGTTGATGGCGAAGGTGTAGGTCTTTCCTTCTTTTTCCGTGGTAATCAGCCAGACGGGCATCAGCACCGGCGTCACCTTGCCGCCCTCGGAATGGATGTGGCGGCTGCATTCCGTCACCGTCGTATAGCCACTCACCGAACTGCGCATCGCATCGGCTATGCTGTTTTCGACGCGCTCCACCGCGCGATCCTGGCACTCGGCGCTGTCCACATCGGCATGATCGGCCAAGGATCCGGCCAGCACAGCCGGCTGGAAGGGGACAGCCGTGCTCAGGTCATACGGCTCCAGCGATTCGGTGATCTTGTTATCCAGCTTGGCACTGCCGTCCACGGGAATGTTCTCAAAGGCCATGGAGCCGCTTCGGCGCACAATGTAATGCTCGGTACGGGTAATTTCCCATTCGCCCTGCCGCTCGACATGCTTCTTCTCGGCATTATAGGCGATATCGGCATAGGCATCGCAGTCAAACAGCCAGTAAGGCACGAAGAGTCTGCGTATATCCGAAATACGGTTGCGGCCGTTTAAAAACACATTGGGCAAAAGACGCTTGCCCTTGAAATATGCCTCAAACTTCTGCTGCGCCTGCTCTTTAGTCACCACAAATGGAATAACCTTTTCCGGCTTGACGCCGCCCTCAATTCGATCGGGCAGAATCGTCGGGCTGCCGCAGTAGGGGCATTCCGTCGCCGTGGCCGTATCCTCGGTCATCAGCTCCGCGCCGCAGTTCTTGCAGATGAAGCCCTGCATCTGTGCCGCTTCCTCGGCATTAAAGCGCTCCTGAGGCATTTCAAACTCAATGCCCTCTTTTTCCGGCGCCGCATTCATCGCTTCCAGCGCTTCAGCGTCAAAGCTGTTTCCACAGGAATCGCATGTCACCTTTCCCATGGCGCCGTCAAATTTCAGCGGCGCGCCGCAGCACGGGCAATTATAGTCATTGGTATGCATAGGGATCGTCCTCCTCTGTGACTATGGCACCTCAAAATTATTCTTCGGGAACAAAATGCATCAACATGCCGAAATAGTCCATATCAATGCCGTCCTCGCCAAAGGTGGCCTCCAGTTTCGTGCCATAGTAGTCGATCACGAAGGTTTCTTCGCTCTGTGTCCAGGAAAGGCCCGAAATCTGCGTACCCACCATAACGAAATCCACCGTGCCGTCCTCATGGAAGGTCAGCGCATATTCGCCGCCCAGCATGGAAGCATCCAGCGTCACGCCACTCGATTTCGCACTCGTGCAGACGTACTTGCGCTCCATTTTGTCACTGAAATCAGTCGAAACACTCGCGTCCGTTTCGGTTTCAGCCGACTCATCTACCGACTGAGCCAGCATATCCGGCGTCCAGACGGCCTGCGTATCGCGGCTGAAGACAAAGTATCCGCCCAAAGCGTTGCCGTCCCCCGTCATGCTGCCCAGGCAGATAAAGCCGCCATTCAGCGTGGTCAGGGGCATTTCAGCGCCATCGCTGTCCTTCACCATCAGCAGGCTGCCATCCTCGTTCTGCGTCCAGTGCCAGGCTTCATCCGTGGGATAGGCCAGATTCGCGCTGCCATCCTCATTGACCGTCAGTACAATCTCAAACATATCGCGCGGATCCCCATTCATGGCGCCCGTCGCCATATAGCAGCCGTACCAGGTGCCGATGAAGCCGGTCTTCACGAAGTACAGCTTCGAGTCCTCGTCCTCCAACACCAGTCTTCCGTCCTCGCAGAGAGGCATCGGCATTCCTTCAACAACCAGCACGCCGTTTTCAATCGTCCAGGTACCGCTCTCGGTGGTTTCGCCGTCAAAGCTTTCCGCCGTGCCATCGGCGTTCAGCGTGAAGGTCATCACCATGCCCATCTCCGCAACCGGGTAGCTCTCGCCCTCCATTTCGAGGGTTTCAGCCTGCCACAGACCGACATAGGCACTCATGTCGCCCGACGCAGTTCCCTCTTCGCTGGTCGGCTCTTCCGTGACCTCGGGAATTACTTCATCAGTCGTTCCTTCCGGAATCACAGGAACCGCCGCACCGTCTGCCTTGGCGAAGATCAGCTTCATGCCGTCTTCTTCCATGACCAGCTGACCGGACTCGTTGACCGTCATCGGCACCATGCCTTCAATTTCGCCGCCGATCAGAATCGTACCGTTTTCAATCGTCCAGGTACCGCTCTCGGTGGTTTCGCCGTCAAAGCTTTCCGCCGTGCCATCGGCGTTCAGCGTGAAGGTCATCACCATGCCCATCTCCGCAACCGGGTAGCTCTCGCCCTCCATTTCGAGGGTTTCAGCCTGCCACAGACCGACATAGGGAGCCCCAGCTTCACCCACAGGAGCAGCGGGCACCGCCGTGGGAGCCGGCGTCGGCTCGGGCATAGGATCGCTCTTCACAGCCGCCAGCAACGCCTCGATATCCGGCATCAGCGCAGGATCGGTTATGCACTGGCTCTGATTGAAGGCGACGCTGCCGTCGCTGTTCAGGAAGGCCACAGCGCTGATCTCCTGCACATACGGCCCGACATAGACCGTTTGCAGATTGCTGCAGCCGTCAAACACATAATCGCCGATGCCATGCACGCCATTGACGAACACAACCTCGCGCAGATTCGTGCAACCCGCAAACATGCTCGCCGGAACCATTTCCAGCGGCGCATAGCAAATAACCATTTCCAGCGTCTCGCAACCGGCGAAGGCCGTGGAATAGATTTCAGTGTAGTTTTCGGGGATAACCACGGAACGCACAGGCAGCTCCATGTCATAGTTATCGCCGCCGCGCGCGCGGCCCATCATATCGCCGCCGATGGTGGTCAGCGTCATGCCCTCCGCTTCACGGGGCAGATACAGATTCAGCTCATAGCCATGATAGCGATCCAGACGCGCGTATTCCGTGTCATACCAGAAATCGTCAATCAGGAACATGGCATAGGGCATCTCAGTCAGGTCTTTGACTGTCTCGCCCACGCGGCAAATCGGCGCATACCAAGGCCTGTGCGCCTTCTCGTTCAGAATGCTCAGCTGCTCATCGGTGGCATTGGGCGCGGCATAGATATCGGTGTGTGCAAAGCACTCGTCCAGCAGACCGTCCGGTAAAATCGCCGGGTCGCACAGCACGATCAGCTTTTGCAGGTTATCGCAGCCGGCCAGCGCATCGGGAGCAATGCTGGTCAGCGAGGCGGGCAGCGTCAGCTCCGTCAGGTTCAGGCAGTTGCGGAAGGCCCCGCTGCCGATGGTCGTGATGGTGCCGAAGGGCTCGAAATATTCAAGGCTAC
>CAYOTH010000224.1:0-4011 GCA_964406835.1 uncultured Oscillospiraceae bacterium | reverse complement strand
TTGTAATAGCCCTTCATGATGTTGTAGCCGCGCGCCACAAACTCGCCCACCTCGCCGACCGGCAATTCCTCGTTGGTCGCCGGATCGATGATGCGGCATTCGATTTCCGGCATAGCCCGGCCCACGGTACCCACGCGCACCTCGAGCGGATCGTCCGTCGAACTCATGGTGCAGCCGGGCGAGGCCTCGGTCTGGCCATAGACAATGACAATTTCGCTCATGTGCATCTTGTCAACCACATCGCGCATCTTCGAAATCGGGCAGGGCGAACCGGCCATGATGCCCGTTCGCATGTGCGAAAAATCAGTCTTGTCAAAATCAGGATGTTCCAGCATGGCCACGAACATCGTCGGCACGCCGTGGAAGCAGGTGATTCGTTCCTGATTGATGCAGTACAGCGCCGGTTTGGCCGAGAAATACGGCAGCGGATAGATCGATGTGCCATGCGTCATCGAGGCAGTCATGGCCAGCACCATGCCGAAGCAATGGAACATGGGAACCTGAATCATCATGCGGTCGGCCGTGGAGAGATCCATGCGGTCGCCGATGCACTTGCCGTTGTTGACTACGTTGTAGTGGGTCAGCATAACGCCCTTGGGGAAGCCGGTCGTGCCGCTGGTGTACTGCATGTTGCACACATCGTGCGGCGAAACAGCGGCCGCCAGACGCCAGACCTCTTCAACCGGCACGCTGTGTCCGCGCTCGACGGCATCTTCCCAGGCGGTCGCACCGGGCATCTTGAAGCCCACCGTCACGACATTGCGCAAAAACGGCAGACGACGGCTGTGCAGGTGCTCACCAGCGGGCGTCGTCTTCAACTCCGGGCAAAGCTCGTTGATGATGGCGGCATAGTGGCTGTCGCGGCAGCGCTCCTCCATAATCAGCGTGTGCGTGTCACTCTGACGAAGCAGATATTCCGCCTCGCTGATCTTATAGGCCGTATTGACCGACACCAGCACCGCGCCGATTTTCGTTACCGCCCAGAAGGCGATGTACCACTCGGGCAGGTTGGTAGCCCACATGGAGACGTGCGATCCGGGTTTAACGCCCATGGCGATCAGCGCGCGGGCAAATTCGTCTACGTCCTCGCGGAACTCGGCATAGCTGCGGGTGTAATTGAGCGTCGTGTATTTAATGGCGATCTGATCGGGGAATTCCTCGGCCATGCGATCGAGTACCGCCGGGAAAGTCGTCTCAATCAGCGCATCCTTCTTCCAGACATATTCGCCGGTATGGCTGCGGTTGTGATAGAGCGGCTTTTTCATGGTGCGCGGGCTTTCAAAGCGGCTCATGTAATTGACAAAGTGCGGGAAGATGATCTCCCAGCTCTGAAGATCCTCCATCCACTCGGGCTTCCACTCCAGCGAAATAAAGCCGTCGTAGTTAATGGAGGAAAGCGCGCCCATCAGCTCGCGCACATTGAGCGTACCCTCGCCAATCAGATTGGCCGCGCCATCGTCATCGGAATCGTGCAGATGCACATGCCGCACATACGCGCCCAGGTTCTTAATCGTCTCCGCCGCGCTTTCCCCGCCCAGACGGCAGGTGGCGTGCATATCCCACAAAACAGCCAGCTCATCGCAGGCAAAGTAATTCATCAAATCGCGAAGGCGGGCCGTCGAGGCATAAATACCGTTCGTCTCGACCAGTAGCGTCACGCCTCGTTCGGAGGCCGCCGACAGTACGGCTGCAATGTTAGCGCGCACGCTGTCCTCGTCGTCCCGAAGCGCCGAAGCACTTACGCAGGGAACGCGCAAATCAGCCGCCAGATCAATCAGACTGCGCAGCGCCGAAGCACAGGATGCATCGCTTAAATCAAGACCGCTGTCCAGATTCGGAATGGAAAGCTTGCGGTCTCTGAGCATACGCACCGTGGCCGCGCGCGCATAGCTATGGAAAGGGCCGCCCCGTCCCAAAAGCGCTTCGCGATCCTGCGGCGCATAAACCTCTACGCCGCCCAGCTTCATATCCTCTGCCGCGTCAAGCCATTCTTCCCAGGTATACTGTTCCCATCCATTGGTAGAAAAGGAGAGCTTCATCGTCTTTACGCCTCCTCATAGACAATTTTGTTGAGCGCATTGATATAGGCGCTGATGCTGGCGCCCACGATATCGGTGGACAAGCCGCGTCCGGCATAGAGCTTACCGTTGGAGCGCAGGCGCACAATGGTTTCGCCCAGCGCCTCGCGGCCCTCGGTCACAGCCTGAATCTGGAAATCATCCAGCTCATAGTGGTGACCGATGATCTGCTCAAGCGCTCTGAACGCCGCGTCGATCGGGCCGTCGCCCAGACATACACCCTCAGGCTTGTCCTCGCCGCGAATCAGGCGAATATGCGCGCTGGCCGTGAAGACATTGCCGCAGTTGATGACATAGCTATCCAGCCTGTAAGTGGGCGGCACCTGCATCGCCGCCGAAGCCACGATGGAATCCAGCTCCTTGGCGCTGACCGTACCCTTGCTGGCCGCAATGCGCTCAAAGGCCTCGTAGACCTTCGCGCAGTCCTCCTCGCTCAGCTCATAGCCCAGCTTTTCAACCGCCATCATCACCGCGTCGCGATCATCGTGCGCCGTCAGCTCCAGCTCCGTGCTCTCATGCACGCCGCTTTCAAAGGCCGCATTCTTGCTGCGCTCCGCCGAGCACATCCACTCGATCTGGCGGGTAATTCGCCGGATTTCACTCTGGCGCAGGCCACACTCAACGCCCAGCGCCTCGCCCCGTCCGCGCAGTATGGCCGCAAACTCATACAGGTCGGTCACGCTGCCGCAGGAAGAGGTCTTTACCTCCGAAGCGCCCGCGCGCACCGCCGCCGCCGCGCACGCGCCGGCCATGGACAATTCATCCGAAACCATCACGCCCAGCTTGACGCCCTCAAGCGCCGGAACATGGGCGCGCACATCCTCGATAAAGGCCGCAAACTCATCCGGGAACATCAGCCCCGCTTCGTCGCAGAGCGTCACAACGCCCGCGCCCGCCTCAATGGCCGCGCCGACCGCCTGATAGAGGAATTCGCGCTCGCTGCGCGCAGCATCTCCAGCCACAAACTCCACCTCAGGGCAAAGCGCACGGCAAGCGGCAATCAGTTCGCGCACGGCATCCAGCATTTTAGCCGGCTTTTTATGCCAGAAATACTCCATCTGAGCCGGGCTCATGGGCGCACACACCTGAAGACGCGGCTTTTTGGCTTCCTTCAGAGCCGCCCAGGCTTCCTCAACGCTTTCGGCGCTTCCCCCGACGCTGAGCGCCACGGTGCTGTTTTTCACCGCCGCCGCCACCGACTTAACCAGCAGACTATCGATCTTTTTGTTTTTAATCGCGCCGACCTCTATGACGTCTGCGCCCAGCCTGTCCAGCAGCTTCGCCAGCTCGATTTTTTCCTTGAAACTGAGTGAAAATTTGCCCGATTGCTCCGTCACTTTCATTGTCACGTCGCTCACGCTGATACTGCGCATACCGTCCTACCTCCAAATTCATGGTAAAAATCCATCTCTCTCGTTTCCGGGGGACGATGGTTTTCCGGAGACTGTCCTTTTTTCAGGCAGCCTCAGGAAAATCATCCGAAGAGTCGTGAAGAGGAAGAACTCTGTCCTCCTCTTCACCGACCTCAACGCGTTTTTACACAGGCATCGTCCATCCGAAGGTGTCCTCGATACGGCCCCACTGAATGCCGGTCAGCGTATCGTAGAGCATCTGCGTCACTTCGCCGATCTTGCCCTCGTTGACGATAAATGTCTTGTCCTTGTAGGCCAGCTTTCCGATCGGCGAAACAACCGCCGCCGTGCCGCAGCCCCAGGCTTCCTCAAGAGTGCCCTCGTCCATGGCCTTTTCCAGCTCGTCCACGCTGAGCAGGCGCTCCTCAACCGTATAACCGGCTTTCTTGAGTACGTCAATGCAGCTCTTGCGGGTCACGCCCGGCAGAATCGAGCCGGTCAGCGCGGGCGTCACAACAACGCCGTTGATCTTGAACATGACGTTCATGGCGCCGACTTCTTCAATGTACTTGCGTTCCACG
>CAYOTH010000223.1:0-4032 GCA_964406835.1 uncultured Oscillospiraceae bacterium | reverse complement strand
GTATTATCTGCATATGCTTCAGCTGGAGAGCTATCAGCTGGACGGCTATATGCGCTGGATGAAGAAAAATCACAGCCGTCAGAGCGGCGCGTTGACCATCGGCGTGGGCGTGACGGCGGCGTATTATGCGCTGTGGCTGCTCTGCCGCGTGTTTATGAGCCCGACGGCCAGCACGGTGACGGCGGGCGTTATCTCGCTGGCCGGCTTTGCGTTTCTGGCTGTGCTGCTCGACCGCGGGCTGCACGCTCAGCCTGAAAAAAAGCCCATGACATACACGCCCCGCATGAAGCGGCTGTATGCGGCGCTTTTGCTGATTGCGCTGGCGCTGGCGCTGCTGGTGACCGGCCTATTCGGTCTTCCGGGCTTTCTGGTCTTTGTGGCGGCGCCTTATCTGCCGCTGGTGGCCGGATTTTGCATGCAGCCGGTTGAAAAGGCCATTTCCAATCACTATTTGCAGGAGGCCAAGGAGCGCCTGCAGGCTCGTCCGGAGCTGATTAAAATCGGCATTACGGGCAGCTATGGCAAGACTAGCACCAAGTTTATCCTGGCAGCGATCCTTTCGGAAAAGTACGACGTGCTGGCTACCCCGGCCAGCTTCAACACGCCCATGGGCCTGACGCGGGTTATTCGCGAGCAGCTGGAGGATCATCATCAGGTCTTCCTGGCCGAGATGGGCGCGCGCCATGTGGGCGATATCAAAGAGCTGATCGATCTGGTGCATCCCACGATCGGCCTGCTCACCTCGGTGGGCGAGCAGCACCTGGAGACGTTTGGTGATATCGAGACGGTGGCTAACACCAAGTTTGAACTGATCGAGGGCCTGCCCGAGGGCGGTACGGCCTTCTTTGCCTCCGATGGCGCGTGGGTGGATAAGCTCTATGAGCGCGCTTCGTGCGAAAAATATCTTACCGGTACGCAGGGCATGGGGCTGGATATGAAGGCGGAGGACATCGCCGTGGGTGCGCAGGGCAGTACGTTTATGCTCTGCGACAAGCGCACCGGCGAGAAAATCGCCTGCCAGACCCGGCTTCTGGGGCGGCACAACATCGGCAACATCGTTCTGGCCTGTGCGGCGGCGCGTCATCTGGGCCTGACGATGGAGGAGATTGCGCGTGGTGTGGCTAAAATTCAGCCGGTCGAGCATCGCCTTCAGCTGATGCCCGGTGTCAACGGCATGACTATTATTGACGATGCCTTCAACTCGAACCCCGTGGGTGCGCGCGCGGCGCTGGATGTGCTTTCGGCCTTTGAGGGGCGGCGGCGCGTCGTGGTGACGCCCGGCATGGTGGAGCAGGGTGCGCAGGAGGCGGAGATCAATCGCCGCTTTGGCGCGCAGATGGCCTCCAAATGCGACGAGGTGATTCTCGTGGGCAAGCGGCATACGCAGCCCATTGTTGAGGGACTGTATGCCGGGGGCATGAGCAGCGAGCACATTCATGTGACGGCCAGCCTGGACGAGGCGACGATCGTGCTGGGGCAGATTGGCCAGGCAGGCGACGTCGTGCTTTTTGAAAACGATTTGCCCGACAATTATAATGAGCAGTAATGTGGAGGGAACTGAATCATGAAAACCAGTCTTGCGGTCGTCTTTGGCAGCAGAACCTGCGAGCATGACGTATCGATTATTTCCGGCTTGCAGGCGGCCATGGCGGCTGATCCGGCGCGCTATGATGTCACGCGCGTGTATATTTCCCGCGAGGGCGATTGGTATATCGGCGAAAAGCTGGCCGATATGACCTTTTACCTGAACTTTGACCCGGCGCAGGTGACGCACGTTTTGCCGGTAGCCGAAAAGGGCAAGCTGCTTCTGATCGACTATCCGACCGAAAAGAAAAAGCTCTTTGGCGGCGGACGCATCGTCGAGGCGACGATCGACGTGGTGCTGCCGGTTATGCATGGCCTCAACGGCGAGGACGGTACGCTTCAGGGCATGCTGGAAATGCTGAACGTGCCTTTTGCGTCCACGGGAACGCTGGGCTGCGCCGTGGGTATGGACAAAATCGCCATGAAGCAGCTCTTCCGCGGCTGCGGCTTTCCAGTGCTTCCGGATACCTGGGCCGAGCGCGGGGCTTGGGAGCGGGACCGCGAGGCCGTTCTGGCGCGCTGCGAGCAGGCGCTTTCCTACCCGATGTTCGTCAAGCCAGCCAACCTCGGCTCTTCCATCGGCATCAGCCGCGCCAATGACCGTGCGGGGCTGATTCATGCGCTGGAGGTGGCCTTCTCCTATGACCGGCGCGTGCTCATCGAAAAGGCGGTTACGGCCATTGAAGAGGTCAACTGCTCGGCGCTGGGCTATGCCGAGGAGGTGCGCGTTTCCGAAACCGAAATGCCGCTGCGCTGGGACGACGAAGAGCTGCTCGATTTTGGCGGAAAGTACCTGCGTGGCAATGCAGGCAAGGGCATGAGCTCGCTCAAGCGCCAGATTCCTGCGCCGGTGGGCGAGGAAAAGCTGGCGCAGATTCGCCGCCTGACCGAGGAGGTCTTCCGCGCGCTGGATTGCAAGGGTGTCGTGCGCGTGGATTACATCATCGACCGGGACGAGGATCGCGTTTATATGGGCGAGATCAACACCATTCCGGGCTCGCTGGCGTTCTATTTGTGGGAGCCGGTGGGCGTGTCCTTTGCGCAGCTGATTGACAGCATGGTTAACTGCGCGCTGACGGCCTGGGCCGACCGCAACAAGAGCGTGTTCTCCTACGATTCAAACATTCTCGCTTCGGTGCGCAGCGGCGCGAAGGCAACCAAGACCGGCGGCCGATAAGATCATAGAAGCAATATCACAAAATCAATCCCTCCGATGCTTGGTTTATCGGAGGGTTTTTTTTGTCTGTCGGCGCAAGAGGGCTTTGCTTTGGCGCGCCGTTAAGTGGCTGCTTTCAGTTCGGGCTGGCGCAAGAGGCCGCGCATGAGAGCATTCAATGCTTTTTCGGACGGCCAGTACCGTGGGCATGTCTGTAAGAAAGGCAAAACAGGTGACGAAAGCCCGTCGCAGCGCTTCACTTACGAAAGAGAGACTCAGGCTTCGGAAAATCAATTGCTGCGATCTTGTTTTGATGCCCGAACGTGTGGGCGAGGCGGCTCTGGCTAATCAGGGGCTTTGCGGGACAGATGATCGCCGCATATCAACAGAGCGTTGGGGGAAGGCGTTACCCTTCCAAGTTTAACTGGGGCCGTGAAAATGAGGCGGAGGCGGGATTGAGCATCCTTTCAATGATCTTTTGAGAGAGCAATCCATGGGCGATAAGGCCTTATCACGCGCCCGTTTAGCGGAAGACTGTGGAAGGAGAATAAAGCAGGCGCCGGCGGGGCAGAATAAGGGTATTCATCCGGAAGAAAAGGAGGAAGAGATATGGCCATGATCGAGTGTGCGGCCTGCCATCGGCGCATGGAATCGCGCGAGGCGGCCTATTGTCTGGAGTGCGCCGCGCCGCTGTGCGCGCAGTGTGAGCGCGAAGGTGAGGGGTGCTGTACGGCCTGCCGTACAGGGCCTGAAACGGAGTGATAGCCCTCAATAAGGTACGCAAAAAAACAACGCCGTGAAGCGCTTAAAAGGCGGCTTGACGGCGTTGCTTTTTATACTTTTAAGTTGGTTAGGGGATCTGGCGGGTGTCGCCGCTGCCGTAACGCAGGCAATCCCAGGACCATTTCAGGCGCTCGCGGCGATCCATTTTGTCGATGAGGGCGTTATAGAGCGCTTCGCCCAGCAGGATGCCCGTTTCGTCGGGTGTGCGATTGGCATACTGCATGGCCTCGATCACTCGGGCAAAGAGCACGAAATCGCGCGGCACGTCGCCCTGATCGGCGGCGCGGGTGGCAAAGGCCGCGGGGGATTCGCCGCCCTCCGGCGTGAGGCCACGGCGGGCCAGTAGCGTCAGCAGCGCGCGATACCAGATCAGCGTCTTTTCACGCGGGTCGCTTTGCTGTTCGGCGCGGTATGGCGGCGTGTTTTGGCGTAGGCGACGCGCAAGATAGAACGCGCCAGCCAGCAGCAGAAGCACGAGGGCCAGGATGATCCACAGCGCCGTGTGACGG
>CAYOTH010000222.1:0-4066 GCA_964406835.1 uncultured Oscillospiraceae bacterium | reverse complement strand
GTATCCGACGTTAAAAAATGGAGATGTAGTATCTGTCAAATCTAGTAAGCCTGAGGATATCAGGAAAGGTACAATTATAGTTTTCCATCATTGGCCTAGTAATCTTACGACACATCGAGTGGTAGCAATTCATAAGTGTGATGGGGAGACTATTTATAAAACGCAAGGAGATAACAATCCTGTGCCGGACAATTATGATGTAATATATAGCGAAATTATTGGCGCAGTTTCTTTGTGATGGGAGGAATCAGGTCATGAAAATTCTGCTGCGGGCGCTCAAGCCATTTCGGCGGCTGCTGCCGGCGCTGCTGGGGGCGACGCTCTGCTGTGCGGCCGGGTCGCTGGTTCGGATATGGTATGCTCAGAGTGTGAGCGGCTTTATAGACGGCGCTATGAACGGATCCATTTCGGTGAGCGCGCTTGTGTGGGCGGCGGGTCTGCTGGCCGCATTTTCCGCGCTGCAATATCTGGGCGAATATGGCTATGAACGCACATTTTTGCGGGGCGGCGATATGCTGAACCGGATAAACTGTGAAGCGACGGCGGGAATGTCGCTGGAAAATCGACTGACACCGGGCGATATGCTCAACCGCATGAACGCGGACAGCGCAGATTTTCAGAGCGCCGTTGGTTCGCTGGTTAAGGGCAGTCTCAAGACGTTGGTGGCGACGGTCATTGCGTTCGTGAGCCTATGCGCGATTTGCGCGCCGCTGGCGGTGGTCGCGGCCGTCGTGCCGGTGGCGTACAATCTGGCGGTGCTGAAGGCGTCGAACGGGTGCCAGAAGCAGCAGGATGAGGAACGTGCGCGGCTCAAGCAGCTCACTTCGTTTGTGGAGGACAAAGTCAGCGGGCGGCACGATATACGTCTGCTGAGGATGGAAAGCGCGGTGGGCCGCCGTCACGAAGGACTGCTTGACGGCTGGAATGGCGTGCGCCGCCGGCTCAGCCTGTTCTGGTCGATGGTGGGGACGTTCGATAACCTGCTGTACGTCGGCTATCGGGTGCTGCTGGTGCTGCTGGGCGCGGTGTTTGCACGCCGCGGCCTGATGCGTATCAGCGATCTGTTTGTGTTCTTGTCCATGGCGGATACTTTTATGAATTTTATCTGGGATTTTCAGGCAGAGTCGTATCAGAACGCCATAGCGGCGGGCCGGAAGCTGCTGGAGCTTTGGTCATGCCCGCAGGAGCGCACGAACGGCGCGGCGCTTCAGTGGCGGGAAGGCGCGCCCATTGAGACGCGGGACGTCCGCTATTCTTACGACGGTCAGAAAATGGTGCTGGATGGACTGACGCTGAGCATTGAAGCCGGCCGGCACACCTGCATAACGGGCGAGAGCGGCTGCGGCAAGACCACGCTGGCGCGTCTGATCTGTGGATTTTTGCAGGCGCAGGGCGGCAGCCTGTTTGTTGGCGGCGCGGACATAGCGCAGTGGAATCCGGACGCGCTCCGCAGGAACATGGCCTATATGCAGCAGGAAACCGGACTTATACGGGGCAATATGGCGGAAAACATCGCATGGAAACGCGCGGAGGACATAACGGCTGAGGATGAGCGGCGCATCGGCGAGATTTTGCGCTTTGTGGGGCTGAGCTATCTTTCTGCCGACGCGGCCTATGACCGGCTGGAGCAGCTTTCAATGGGCGAAAGGCAGCGCGTCGGCTTTGCACGATGCCTGTTTAAGGATGCGAAGCTGTGGATACTGGATGAGCCGACGAGCGCGCTGGACGAGGAGAATGAGAGGGCGATTCTGGAACTGATGGGCCGCTGCGTGCAGCGCGGTGCGACGCTGGTGAGCGTGAGTCACCGAACGGCGGTGATGGAACGCGCGGATCAGCTCATTCGGCTGGAAAGGGCGTAGGCTTTCGGAAAAAGGATGGAGGATTTCCCATGGCATACATCAAAACAGTCGGGGATACGATGCGGGTGTGGCGCGGATTGTATGCGAAAAGCCAGGAACTGCGCGGCCGCGTGACGGTCATGCAGCTGCTGGCGGCGACGCAGGACATGGCCTATACGCTGATCGTGGCCCGCGCCTTTGAGGGCGTGATCGACGCGGTCACATCGGGAAGCGCGAACATGGCGGGGTTGATGGTTGCCTATGTGGCGCTGAGTCTGCTCGTCGTCCTCATATGGGGATTTGGCGCTAACTACCTGAGCAATCGCATACAGGATCGCGTTCAGGTGAAGTTTCGCGGCGCGATGCTTCAAAGCGCGCTGACGGCGGACGCGCTGGATGAAGGCGACTGGATGAAGCGCTACTCGGCGGACAATAAAAAGGCCGCGCAGTTTCTGGCGCGGGCCGTGGCCTCGCAGGCGGTCAGTCCGGTGCTGGGCGGCGTCGTCTCGCTCGTCATGCTCTGTCTGATTCATCCGATTCTGGCCTTGACCGCGCTGGTGGTCGGCGGGATTCTGTTCATGCTGCAAGCGAAGCAGATCCACAAGGCGCAGGAGTACGCGTCCGCGCAGGCGGATAAAAACGGCGCGTTTTCGTCGGATATGTATCAGATTGCGCAGAATCTGCCGGTGCTGAGGATGTTCGCCGCCCTCCCCATGATGAGGGAGCGGGCGTATGCGCACAGCGCCGCCTCAATGGAGGCCGGCGTGAAGGGCGCGTGGCTGAACATCGCGCTGACAACCGTCCAGAGTCTGTTCCGGTTTCTGGGAACGCTGGCCATGGTGCTGGTCAGCTGTCTCCTGGCGCGGCAGGGAGCGCTGTCTATTGGCGAACTGTTCGCCGCCATGGCCTACTGCGAGACGGTCACCCTTCTGTTCAACGGCCTTGCGCATGGCGTTGGCCGCGTGCAGGGCGGTCGGGCGGCGGGCGAACGGGTGCTGGCTGCGCTTAATGCGGTCAGGGAGCGCGCGGATAAGCGCGAAATCGATCCCGCCATCGCGCCGAACGCGGTTGAGGTTCGGAATCTGACCGTCAGCGGCTCCGGCAGAGATATACTGCACGGCGTGAATCTGACCCTTCGGCAGGGCGGGATATTGGCGGTCATGGGCGAGAGCGGCAGCGGCAAGACGACGCTCTGCCGCGCGCTGGCGGGCGACGTATCGTTTACGGGCAGCGTGCGTCTGGCGAGCGATCGCCTTACCTATGTGACGGGCAGCAGCCGCCTTTTTGAGGGAACGCTGCGGGACAATATCACCTGCTTTTCGGAGAACGCAGACGAGGAGCGGCTGAACCGCGCAGTCGAGGCGGCGCAGCTGACGAGCTTCGTTCAAAAGCTGGAGGGCGGGCTGAACGCCGTGCTGGACGTGCATGGCGACAACCTCTCCGGAGGACAGCGGATGCGCATCGCCATCGCGCGGGCGCTGTATCAGCCGGGCGACGTGTGTCTGTTCGACGAGCCGACTGCGGCGCTGGATGAACGAACCGGCGATGAACTGATCCGTGCGATGCTGCGGGAGCTTCATGGGCATACCGTTGTGATCGTAACGCACGACGCGCAGATTGCTGCGCTCCTGCGAGAGAACGGAGCCGACGTGCTCGCATTGTAGGGCAAATTGACAAAGCGCCCGCGCGTTTTGAGGAGGACGATATGAGGCTGATTGACATTCGCGACGCGGCGTTCGGGTGGTCGCGGCAAACGACGCTGTTTCGCGTCGAGCGGCTGTGCATCCGAAGCGGCGATAAGGTGATCCTGATCGGCCCCAACGGCAGCGGCAAGACCACGCTCTTCAAGCTGCTCTCCGGCGAGGAGCGCTTTACAGCCGGCGAAGTGTTCATGCAGCCGCGTCTGGCGGTCGTGCGGTTCGAGCAGCGCGCGCTCTACAGCGGTACGGTGCGGACGCTCTTTGATTCCCTGTTCCGCGAGGTCATGGCGGTCGAGGAGGAGATTCGCGCGACGGAGCGGCAACTGGAAACCGATTGGAGCGAGCCGCTTTTGAAAAAATACGAATCGTTGCAGAGCCAGTTCGACAGTCTGGGCGGCTATCAATATCTGGTGGACAGGGATTCCTTCATTGAGACGTTCGGCCTGAGCGACAAGCTGGAAACGCCGTTCGAGTGCCTGAGCGGCGGCGAGCGGCAGTATGTGCGGCTGGCCATGACGCTGTTCGCTC
>CAYOTH010000221.1:0-4099 GCA_964406835.1 uncultured Oscillospiraceae bacterium | reverse complement strand
GCCTCGATCAAGCCGAGTCGCCTCGCCGGCAATGCGCGCGCGCTGCTGGCCTCGGTCACGGGACGGCTGGTGCTTTCGCCGCTGGTCATGCTGCCCATTGCCTATGCGCTGGGGATTCGGGGCGCGGAATTTGCCACGCTGATGATCGTCTTCGGCTCCCCGACGTCGGTGAGCTCGTTCACCATGGCCGAGCAGATGGGCGCCGATGCCGATTTGGCGGCGCAGCAGGTGGCGCTGACGACAATTTTCTCGGCCATCACCATGTTCATTATGATTTTTGTCTTTAAGACGCTGGGGATATTCTAAACAGCCGGAGCCTTTTAAACGCGCCCGGCAAAGGAGCGAGACACCATGGAGCCAGTGTATGTGACGGGGCACAGGAACCCCGATACCGATTCAATCGTCTCGGCCATGGCCTATGCGGCCCTGAAAAACGCGCTGGGCGAACGCGAATATGTAGCCGCACGCCTAGGCGAAATCAGCGATGAAACACAGCTGGTGCTCAGCCGCTTTGGCTTTGAGCCGCCGATGCGCATTCACACGGTGCGCACGCAGGTGCGGGATCTGGACTTTGACACGCCGCCCGCGCTTTCAGCCGGCGTGACCGTCGGGCGAGCCTGGGATGTGCTGCACGAAAAGCCGGCGCTCTCGGCGCTGCCCGTAACCGACGAAAACGGCCGCCTTTACGGCATGCTGACCCCGGGCGACATTGCCGCCTACGACATGAGCTCGATTATGACGCCTGCCGTCGAAGAAGCGCCGCTGTTTAACCTGCTGAGCGTGCTAGAGGGGCGTATACTCAACGAGGCCGGCAATCTCTTTGATTCCGTATCGGGCGAGCTGGTCATCGCCCTGCCCCGGGCGCACGGCGCGCCGATCTTCACCCGCAAGGACTGCATTCTGCTCTGCGGACAGCAAAACGACATCATCAAATCAGCGCTGGAAGCCGGCGTCAAATGCCTGATCCTCTGCCAGGCCGAACTGAACGAGGAACTGCGAGCTGCCTCGAGCGACACCTGCATCATCTCCACACCCCACGACGCCGTGCGCGCCGCGCGATTGATCTATCACGCGCTGCCCGTCAAGCGCATTTGCAGCAAGGGCGAAATCACCAGTTTTCATCTGGACGACTTTATCGACGATGTGCGCGAGGTGGTTTTGCAAAGCCGCTTCCGAAGCTACCCGATTCTGGACGAAAATGAATGCGTTGTCGGCACCCTGTCGCGCTTTCACCTTCTGCGTCCCCGCCGCAAGCGCGTCGTATTGATGGATCACAACGAAAAGGCTCAGTCAGTTCCCGGACTGGATCAGGCGGAGGTGCTGGCCATTGTCGATCACCATCGCCTGGCCGACATACAGACCGGCGGGCCGATCTACTTCCGAAACGAGCCGGTGGGCAGTACCACCACCATTGTGGCTGAAATGTACCAGGAAAAAGGCCTGATGCCCACGGAAAAGCTGGCCGGGCTCATGGCCTCGGCCATCGTATCGGATACGGTAATGTTCAAATCTCCCACCTGCACCGACCGCGACCGCCGCATGGCCGAGCGTTTGGCGCGCGTGGCCAACGTTTCCCTGGAGGATCTGGGACGCGACATCTTCGCCGCCTCCTCCTCGGACGCCAAATCCGCCGAAGAGTTGCTCTTCTCCGATTTTAAGGAATTCCACATTGCCGGACACAATCTGGGTATTGGCCAGATTACCTGCCTGAACTCCGAGCATATCCTCGAACGATCGGAGGAATTCCTTGAAATTATGCGCGGCACCATTAAACGGCGCGGCTATGATATGATGCTGCTCATGCTCACCGACGTACTGCGTGAAGGCACGCAGCTGCTCTTCTGGGGCGATGCCGAAACGATACGACAGGCCTTCAACGTTGAAGTCAGCGGAAACACCTGCTTCCTGCCGCATATCCTCTCGCGCAAAAAGCAGATTGTCCCGATGCTGTCCGTGCTTTGGGGCTAATCATCAAACAGACAGGAGGAAATGACCATGGCTTTTGAAATCATTGACTTTCACACGCATCCCTTTTTCGAGCCCTGCCAGAATATCTGCTCCCACAAGGAATTCTGCGACATGAGCGCCAGCCAGACCGAACGTGACATGCGCGCGCTGGGCGTGAGCAAAATCTGCGGCTCGGTGCTGCGTCATTTCGGCCAGCAGAAAATCACCTGCTGGGCCGATCTTCAGCAAGCCAATGAGGATGCGCTGGCGCTGCGCGACGAATATGGCGATTTTTACGTTCCCGGCTTTCACGTTCATCCCGACTACGTCAAGGAATCCTGCGCCGAAATCGAACGCATGGCCGGGCTGGGCGTTCGCCTGATCGGCGAGCTGGTTCCCTATGGCCACGGCTGGACGGACTATTCCTGTGCAGGCTTTGACAAAATTCTCGACTGCGCCCGGGCGCACGACATGATTGTCAGCTTCCATGCCATGGGCGAGGACGAAATGGATCGCATGGTTGAAAAGCACCGCGATGTCACGCTGGTGGCCGCGCATCCGGGCGAATACGGCGAATTTATGCGCCACATGGAGCGCATGAAAAAGAGCGACAACTATTACCTCGATTTGTCCGGCTACGGCATTTTCCGCCACGGTATGCTGCGCCACGCCATCGACTGCTTCGGCGCCGAGCGTTTTATCTACGGCTCGGACTTCCCGACGTGCAACCCGGCGATGTATCTGGGCGGCGTGCTGCTGGACGGCACCGTCACCGATGCCGAAAAGGAACTGATCCTCGCCGGAAACGCCAAGCGCCTTTTGGGGCTGTAACGGCATGAACCTTCGGGATTTCTGAATAGAGGATCATCTTATTTCAATCGGGAATCGCCATCACATCTCTATATAGAAAGTGGACCGTTCCCCAATCAACGGACAGAGAAAAAAAAGCCCCGTTATAGAATAAGTATAGTTTACACGGTCTTGCTCCGAATTTCAGCCGGGTCAAGGCCGTTTTTGAGAGCAATACGCTCGAAGTTGTAGAAGTCGACGTATTCAAAAGACCAGTTGCTCCACCTCGATTCGAGTAGTAAAGTGAGTACGATACAGACATTCAGTTTTCAAGGTGCCGAAGAAATTCTCCATCGCCGCATTGTCGTAAGGACAGCCGGGACTGGACATTGAGGGTGAAATGTGATATGATTGTGTCATGTCAAAGTATACTTGCGAGGTGTATTGAGACCCTTGGTCACTGTGGAGGACAAGTCCATCAGTGACCTTTTCTCGTTTCAACGCCTCGCGGATGGTGTCCGTAACCAGAGAGGACGACATATCAGCACCGATCTTCCACGCAAGGACAACCTTTTCGCACAAATCCAGCACGGCACACATATATAGCATACCGTCTGGAATAGGGATATAGATGATGTCTGTCACCCAGAACCGGTTCGGTTCGCCCTGATCAAATTGGCGATTCATCAAATTCTGATACTTATGAACGGCCTGCTGATAGCGAGTATATGACCGACGGCGGCGAACGACCGACAGCCTGTTCAGCTTGCACATTACACGCAGGAGCGCCTTGAGATTCACTGTTTTTCCGCTCTGGCGCTGGATCCAGCGCCGAACGCGGCGAATGCCGTAGGTCTGCCTGCTTCTTTTCTGGCATTCCATAATCAAATCAACCAGCCACTGATCCTTCGCTTCCTTCTGCTGTCGCTTCCTCCAGTCATAGTATCCGCTGCGGCTTACTTCAAATACCTTGCACATGGCCGCCACGCTGTATTTCTTCCGGAATCGCTCAATCACCCGATACTTCAGCTTCACCTCCTTCCAGCTTCGGACAGAAAATTTCGCAGCAGTTCCACCGTCATACGCAATTCTTTGACTTCTTGTTCACGCTTTGCATCCTCATTCTGGGCTGTTTTTCGCGGACGTCCCTTGGGGCGTATCGTTTTTCCTGCCAGCAACTTTGCTTTTCGCCGATTCCATCGGGTTATGAGCTGTTTCACCTGCTTCAACGTCAAGCCTAAGCTTTCTGCTATCTCTCGGTTCGTTTCTCCTCCTGCTTTCCGTTCAAACACCACAACGTCTACTTCTTGTACCTTCGTGTACTTCCTTGCCATACCAAAACCTCCTGTCGTAGTTTCTATTC
>CAYOTH010000220.1:2377-4113 GCA_964406835.1 uncultured Oscillospiraceae bacterium | reverse complement strand
AGCGCACACAAGAAAACGGAGGGTGATTGAACGATGGGTTTGGGTGAGTTGTTGATTCTGGCAGTCGGATTGTCCATGGATGCTTTTGCTGTGGCCATCTGCAAGGGACTGGCGATGCGCAAAATTCGATTTCGGGATATGCTGCTGGTCGGCGCGTGGTTTGGTATTTTTCAGGGGATTATGCCCTTTATAGGCTATGTGCTGGGCATGCAGTTTGCGCGCTTTATCAACGCCATTGCGCCCTGGTGTGCTTTCATACTGCTTTCGCTGATTGGAGGCAATATGATCCGCGAGGCGCTGGGCGGCGAGGAAGAGGAAGAAACGGCCACGCTGCACTTTCGCGAAATGCTCATGCTGGCCATTGCCACCAGCATTGACGCGCTGGCTGTGGGCATCACCTTTGCCTGCGTGCCGGTTGAACTGGGGCTGAGCGCGGCGTTGGCCAATACGGCGCTGGCCTGTCTGCTGATCGCCTGCACGACCTGCGCGATCTCCATGGCGGGCGTTCGGGTGGGAAATGTGTTTGGTGCGCGCTATAAGGCCAAGGCTGAGATTTCCGGCGGCGTGATCCTGATTCTGCTGGGCCTGAAGATTTTGCTTGAGGGCATTGGTCTGCTGGGCTGATGGAAAAAAGCAATAAAAAGGCGTCCGGTCTGGAACCGGGCGCCTTTTGCAGGCTTTATGAGGGCTTGAAGGGACTTGAAAGATTGGTTTGTTGTGTTTTGGGCGTCGAGAGCGGAAATGGTTTAGCCATCGGACAAGTCTAAGGGCAGGCGGCGGTATAAGGCCGAACTGGGCGCGAAGACAATCGCTTTAACTTCGTCAAAGCGTGACAGACGGCGCTTTGGTTCGCTTTTGTAGGCGCACAGGCCTAGTATATCAGCGCAAAGAGCGAGGCGGCGATGACGGTCATAAGGCCCGCCACGGCGATGGACAGGATGCTCATGGCCTCCTGCGTTTTGCCCAGCTCGCGGGCGCGGGCCGTGCCGACGGCATGGGCCGATGTGCCGATGGCCAGCCCCATGGCGATGGGCTCGGTGATGCGGCACAGCTTCAAAAAGGATGAGGCAATAAGATTGCCGAAGATGCCTGTGAAAATGATGCAGGCCACGGTGACATTGGCCAGGCCGCCCAGTTCTCCGGAGAGATCCATGCCGATGGCTGTGGTGATGGACTTGGGCAGGAGCGTCACATACTGCTCGTGCGTGAGGGAAAACAGTCGGCTAATGAGCAGTATCGTTCCGGCACTGGCCAGTACGCCCGCGCCGATGCCCAGCAGAATAGCCAGCGGATTTTTTTTTAGCTCGCCGATTTTCTCATACAGCGGGATAGCCAGGCAGACGGTGGTCGGGGTGAGCAGGCTTTGCAGCATGACGGCGCCGGTACCGTTCTTGCCTTGGCTGAAGGTGTCAAAGTCGATTTTGAACACGGCCAGAAAGGCCATGCACAGCACGATAGATATCAGCAGCGGATTAAACAGCGCCGATTTGAAGAGCTTGTTGAGGTAAACGCCGATCAGATAGGTGGCGATGCTCAAAAATACGCCGAAATACGCGGTGTTGGCCAGAAATTCGTTCATGATTGAGCCTCCCTGTCGGTCGAATGGGGCTGGGAACGGCGCATGACAGCTTGAGAAACGCGCCCCGTGACGGCCATGACGACGAGCGTGGAGACAAGGCAAATGACGATCATCGGCAGAAGAAAGTCCTTGTAGGCGTCAAAGGAGCTCATCAGGC
>CAYOTH010000220.1:0-2367 GCA_964406835.1 uncultured Oscillospiraceae bacterium | reverse complement strand
GCGATGAACATCAGCGGCATCAGGCTGATGAAGAAATCTCCGGTGGCGCGCACGCGCTCGAGCTTGACGGCGCCGCTTAAAAGCAGGGCCAGCATGATGACCAGGCCGTATATGCTGCCGGGGATGGGCAGGGGCAGCACGCGGCTGAGCAGATCGCCGGTAAAAGAAACGCCCATGATGAGGGCCAGGGCAGGCAGATGAGCCATAAAACGTCGCTTCCTTTGCAATAAATTAAGCAATTACCTTATTTTAGCGGTTTAAGCATGATAACGCAAGCGGGAAACGGTAAACCCTGAAAAAACACATTTGCGCTTTTTAAGAAAAGCTGGTATAATAAAAAAGACTATGATAAAAGCTATGCCGATGAGGAGGACGATTTATGAAATTGGCACAAATTTTGCTGGACGGACAGACCTGCCTGTGCGCTGTGACGCCCGGCGGGTTGCGTCCGCTGACGAAGAGCGGTTATCGTACGATGCAGGATGCCATTGAGCGCCCGGAGGATCTGCCGCGCGCGCAGGAAGCCGCCGAGGCGGAGGATAACGCCATTGCCGTCGATCAGGCGCATTTCCTGCCGGTGATCGAGCGGCCGGGCAAGATTATCTGTGTGGGCGTGAATTATCAGATGCATGCCAACGAATGCGGCCATGAGCGCCCGCAGGAGCCGGTGCTCTTCAGCAAATTCCCGACGGCGCTGTCGGCGAACAATCATACCGTGGCTATTCCGCACGGCGTTGAAAAGCTGGATTACGAGGCCGAGCTGGTGCTGGTTATCGGCAAGCGCGGCAAGAACATCCCGAAGGAAGAGGCCATGGATTATATCTTCGGCTGCACCTGCGGCAACGATCTCTCGGCGCGCGACTGGCAGCACAAGTCCAGCCAATGGATGCTGGGCAAGACGCCGGACGGCTTTGCACCGGTCGGCCCGTGGGTTGCGACGACCGATTCCATGCACGGCATGGACGAACTGGAAGTGGCCTGCGCGGTCAACGGCGAGCTGCGCCAGTACGCCAACATCACCGATATGATCTTCGATTGCGACGAGATTGTCAGCTATGTCTCTCAGGCCATGACGCTGGAGCCAGGCGATCTGATCTTCACGGGCACGCCCGACGGCGTGATCCAGGGTAAGCAGGAGAAGGATCAGCAGTGGCTGAAGCCGGGCGATGTGGTGGAAGTCGCCATTGAGCGCATTGGCACACTGCGCACTGTGATCGGCGAGCGAGAATAACTCGCTTAAAACCTAAATAAACCCGCCGCGAAAAGAAGTTTTTGCGGCGGGTTTGTTGTTCGTGTGATTGATGGGGAAGAGGGCAATGCGTCGGATGATGGCATGGCTTGTATGCCAGTTGCCTCGCCGGGTCAAAGGCGCTTTGATGGATACGCTGGCTTGTGTGGCTGAGGCTGACGTTTGGGGGACGGGCTGATTGTGTAGGCGATGGCATTTCACTTGAGTGCGAAAACTTGAACGGTCTCGTGTTTGGTGTGGCTCGGCTTGCGAGAAGGCGTTCCTTTTCCTGAAGGTGAGATTACATTTCCATCAGCACGGCGATAAACCAGAGGATGACGGCGCAGATCAGGGCGAAGAGCGTGATGAGCACGGTGCGCGTGATTTTGAGCAGCACGCGTCGGCTGCGTCGGCGGCCGTTGAGTTCGAGCTCGAAGCTGTGCAAAAGATAGGATACGTCAATCTGTCCGGCGGCTTCGTGGTTCATCTGGCGGCGAATGGCGCGCAGGGCCAGCTTGTCGAAGGGGTGGAAGGGCAGCTTTTCGTGAGAGAGCGCGCGCTCGATGTGCAGACGGCTCTGGTTCAGGCTTTCCTGCGCGCGGTTGAGGGGCAGGTTCATCAGCGCGGCGATTTCACGCACCGTCATGGCACAGCCATAGCGCAAGACAATCATACGCTGCGTTTCGAGCGATTCACGCATGAGCAGCGTGATGAGACGGTCGCTTTCCGGGGCGGCGGGCAGGCCGTCCCAATCGTTTTCGCCCGGCTCGGCCTTGAGCTGCGCAAGGGCCTTTTCGCGCACGACGGCCAGTATGCTGTCGCGCAGACCCAGCTTGCCGGAGGAGGAAGCACCGCGCAGATAGGCGTCGATCAGTGCGCTACCCAGCACATATTCAGCCATTTGCCGGTCGGCCGTGATGGCATAGGCGGCACGGTAAAAATAGCGGATCGAGGGCTGGATGCGCTTGATGAAATTTTGAACATCCTGTTCTGCTCTGCTCATGACAAACTCCTCTCGGTGCGATATGCCGAAATTTGGAAAAAGAAAAAGCGCTGAGACTTTTTGCAAAATCTCGGCGCCTTTATGGAGCTGATAGCCAGATTCGAACTGGCGACCTCATCCTTACCAAGGATGCGCT
>CAYOTH010000219.1:1162-4127 GCA_964406835.1 uncultured Oscillospiraceae bacterium | reverse complement strand
GGCTCGATGAAGAGCGAGCTAACTGCCCAAGGCGGTCTGCTGTTTAAAGCAGAATACAGCAGGCTGTTGCAAGCGCCTGAAGTGGCAAAGCGCGGCTCGATGAAGAGCGAGCTAACTGCCCAAGGCGGTCTGCTGTTTAAAGCAGAATACAGCAGGCTGTTGCAAGCGCCTGAAGTGGCAAAGCGCGGCTCGATGAAGAGCGAGCTAACTGCCCAAGGCGGTCTGCTGTTTAAAGCAGAATGCGGCAGGCTGTTGCAAGCGCCTGAAGCGAAGAACGGCTGAGACTTGATGTTAAGTTAAGCGGGCTGGCTGAAAATATTCCTTTGTTTGAGATCAAGGCGCGTCGGACGGACTTGCTGTTTGAGGCGGGGTTCGAACGCATGCGCGAGCTAAAGAGCAGGCCGCTGGGCGGCCTGAGAGGAGGGATTGGGATGATTTGTGAAATTCTGTCGGTGGGAACCGAGCTTTTGATGGGACAGATTGCCAACACGGACGCGCAGTTTCTGGCGCGGCGGCTGTCGGCACTGGGCATCACGATGCACCGCACGACGACGGTGGGCGACAACCCCGCGCGCGTCAAGGAGGCGCTGCGCGAGGCGCTTTCGCGGGCCGATCTGGTCATCACCACGGGGGGCCTGGGGCCGACCGAGGACGACCTGACCAAGGAGATGGTCGCCGAATATTTTGGCCTGCCGATGCAATTGCACCAGGAGAGCCTGGACAAAATCGAAAGCTACTTTGCCTCGACCGGGCGCAAAATGACCGACAACAACAAAAAGCAGGCCTATTTCCCCGAGGGCTGCCGGATCATGCCCAACCGCAAAGGCACCGCGCCCGGCTGCATTGTCTCTCAGGGCGAGAAGCGCGTCGCCGTGCTGCCCGGCCCGCCCTTTGAGCTGATCGACATGTACGAGCAACAGCTGGAGCCGTATCTGCTTTCGCTCTCCGACCGGGTGATCACCTCGCGCTTTCTGCACATCGTGGGCATTGGCGAAAGCGAAGTGGAAACGCGCCTGATCGACTTGTTCCACGGCAGCAACCCCACGCTGGCGCTGTACTGCAACCCGGGCGAGGTCACGGCGCGGCTGACGGTCATGACCGGCCGAAGCGACAATCCGGATACGCTGCTCGACCCGCTGGAGGCCGAGATTCGTGCCCGGCTGGGCAGCGCGGTCTACGCCGAGGGCATTGACGCCTCGATGAAGAGCGAAATCGTCCGCCGCCTCATCGCGCGGGGCGAAACGCTGTGCGTGGCCGAAAGCCTGACCGGCGGTATGCTCGCCTCGCAGATTGTGGACGTGCCGGGCGCATCCGATGTGCTTATCGAGGGCCACGTCACCTATACTGACGCGGCCAAGGCGCGCGTGCTGGGCGTGCCGGAGGCGCTGCTCGCAGAGGAAGGCGCCGTCAGCGCGGCCTGCGCCCGGGCGATGGCCGAGGGCGCGCTGAAGCACTCGAACGCCACCTACGCCCTCTCAACGACCGGACTGGCCGGCCCGACCGGCGGCACGGAAAAAACGCCGGTTGGCACGGTGTTCGTCGCGCTGGCCGGGCCGGGCTTTGAAACACACGTGTGCGAGCTGCACCTGCGCGGCGACCGAACCCGCATCCGCACGATGAGCTGCCTGCGCGCGCTGAATCTGCTCAGGCTGCGTCTGGACGAAACCGAAGGAGACTAAGCCATGGGCTATGCCGATCTGCACATCCACACCACCTTTTCGGACGGCTCGCTCACTCCGGCCGAGGCAGTCGAGCGTGCGGCCCGCAACGGTGTCAGCCTCATGGCCATCTGCGACCACAACGTCACGGGCGGCTCTCAGGCGGCCGAGCCGCTGGCCCGCAAGGCCGGCATCACGTTCATCCGCGGCGTGGAGATCGACTCGCTCTATGCCGGGCGCGACATTCATGTGCTGGCCTATCACCCTGATTTCGACCACCCCGCCTTCCGCAAGCTGATTGGCGACGCCCGCTATGCGCTCGACCGCATGAGCGACGTGCTGCTCGAGCGCCTCAAGCCGCTTTATCCCTCGCTGGACAGTGCCGAATACCACGCCTTCCCCCACGACCCGGCGCAGGGCGGCTGGCCGATGCTCCAGTATCTGCTCTTTAAAGGCGTGACGACCTCCATCCACGCGGGCATGGGGCTGTATGCGCGCTACGACGTGACCTATGCCAGCGCGGGCTTTGTGCCGCTGGACGAGGTGACGCGCGTTATCCATGCCGCGGGCGGCGCGGCGGTGCTGGCGCATCCGGTCGAGGTGTTTTCCCGCCTGAGCGAGGACGAGCTTTTGCGCCTGACCGACGGCGCCATTGACTGCGGTCTGGACGGCATCGAGTGCTATTACCCCACGCAGTCCCCCGCCCTCACCCGCCGCCTGATCGACCTGGCCAACCGGCGCAGGCTCTTCATCACCGCCGGCAGCGACTGCCACGGCGCCTTCTCCCGCACGGATATTGGCGAAATGCAGATGCCCGAGGGAGATGTGCGGCTGAAATAATCGCTGTACGACTTCCCCTTGCGCTCACGCGCCTCGGCGGTGCCGGGTTCCGCTCCGCTTCGCGCACACAACCCGATTTTTCGCCGCTTGGGGGCGGCTCAAATCTAGACGATTGCTTTAGAAGAAAACCTCTCTATACCACCGACCTGCCCGGCCATAAATCAGAGCCGGGCGGGGCTTTGCCGTGTACCCGGGCTGGACGAGGCACGCCCGGACTTGTTGTTTCCCCTTCTAGCGACACTCCATGACAAACTCCGCTAACGCAGACTTGCCCGGCTCCAACTTATGGCCGGGCAAGTCGTCATGATCTATGAAATTAGTCTGCTTCCTCTAACGCCGCTCGCAGGATTGGCGCGTGAGCGTAAGTGGAACCCGGCACCGCCTCCGCACCATGACAAACCCCAAAACGCAAACTTGCCCGGCTCCAACTTATGGCCGGGCAAGTCGTCATGATCTATGAAATTAGT
>CAYOTH010000219.1:0-1062 GCA_964406835.1 uncultured Oscillospiraceae bacterium | reverse complement strand
CTGCTTCCTCTAACACCGCTCGTAGGATTGGCGCGTGAGCGCAAGTGGAACCCAGCACCGCCGGGGCGCGTGAGCACAAGTGCAACCGACTCAGTCGGTTATCGGCCGCAGAGGATGGTGAGCAGCTTGTTGCTGCGGGAGAGGAAGGCGAGCATACGATCGGGCTCGAGGGTCTGGCGGGACATTTCGGCCAGATCGAGCACCTGATTGCAGACCATCTCGGTCATGTCGTCGTTGGCGTCGGCCGTCTTGAGATACTCGATCAGCGGATGCGCCGCGTTGAGCACGAGGGCGCGCTGCTCGGGCATCGCCATGCCGTTGCCCCACTGCTTGGCCATTTCGCTGAAGCGGCGAGACTGCTCGTCCACGGTGATCATAGCGGGGAGCTCGCCGGTGCGGAACTTTTCGAGCTTCAAGGAGAGCTCGGGCTGCTTGAGGGCGGTGCGGAACTTCTCCTCGAGGGCGACGCGGGTTTCCTCGTCGGTCTCGCCGGCCTCGGTCAGGCCGTCCATGCCGGCGTCCACGCGCTTAAAGGTGAGGCCCTCCTTGCCGCCGTACTCCATGAAGCTGATGAAGTTATTGTCAATCAGCGTGTTGAGCACGACCACGTCGGTATCCTGATCCTTGTAGAGCTTGACCATCTGCGCCTGACGCTTTTCGTCGCTGGTGTAGAAGATGATCTTCTTGTCGTCCTTGAAGTTGCGATCGCCGTATTCCTTGAGGGTGAAGTACTCGCCGTCCACCGTCTTGAACAGCAGCGCCTCCTTGACGCGCTCAAAGAACTTCTCGTCGCGGATGCAGCCGTACTTGACGAAGGGATGAATGTCGTCCCAGTACTTCTGGTAGTCCTCGCGGCGGGTGTTGAACTCGGTCATCAGCCGATCAGCCACCTTGCGGGTGATGTAGCCGGAGAGCTTCTTGACATAGCCGTCATTCTGCAGAAAGGAACGCGAAACGTTCAGCGGCAGATCCGGGCAGTCCACCACGCCCTTGAGCAGCAGCAAAAACTCGGGAATGATCTCCTTGATGTTGTCGGCGACGAAGACCTGATTGCTGTACAGC
>CAYOTH010000218.1:0-4129 GCA_964406835.1 uncultured Oscillospiraceae bacterium | reverse complement strand
CCTATGTGCGCACGCTGGGCAAGGAATTTTTGGGCATGACCGGCAAGTTCCACACGACCTGGGGTGAGTTCGGCGGCTTCAAGCATCCCAATGCGCTGATCTATGAAACCGGCCTTTCGCTGGCGGAGGGCGCGGGCTGCTCCATTGGCGATCAGCTGCATCCCAACGGCGAAATGAACATGAGCACCTACAAGCTGATCGGCGCGGCCTATGAGCAGGTTGAAAAGAAGGAACCCTGGGTCAAGGGCGCGGTTAACTATGCAGATATCGCCGTGCTCAGTGCCGAGGCTTATATGCAGGATGGCCGCACCGGTGCGGGCAACGATGCCAACGTGGGCGTGAGCCGCATTCTGCTCGAGTCCAAGCATCTGTTCAACATCATCGATCAGCAGAGCGATTTTGCGCCCTACAAGCTGCTCATACTGCCCGATTGCATTCGCGTCAATGAGGTGCTCAAGGCGCGTCTTGAGGCCTATTTGGCGGCAGGCGGCAAGTTGCTGCTGACCGGCGAATCGGGCCTGGATGCCGATAAAGATGAATTTGTGCTGGATGTGGGCGCGCGCTATGCGGGCAAGAGCGAATACACCGCCACCTACATGATCCCCGAATACGAGTGCGTCAACGGAAAGACCAGCTATGTCATGTATGAGCAGTCCTATGACCTGGACAACGTGACCGGCCGCGTCTTTGCCCAGCGCAACAACCCCTATTTCAACCGCAAGCCCTTCTTCTTCAGCTCTCACCGCCATACGCCTAACAACCCTGAAAACGTTCAGCCGGCGGCGGTTATCAAGGGCAATGTGGCCTACATCGGCTGGCAGGTGTTCCGCGATTACGCGATGGTGGGCGAGCTGCACGTCAAGGAGCTGGTGGCCTATGCCGTCGATCAGCTGCTGGGCGACGAGCGCCGCGTGCGCGTGTCTCTGCCCGATCGCGGCATCGTGACGGTGACGCAGCAGGGCGAGCGCGATATCGTACATCTGCTCTTTGCGCACACCACCAAGCGCGGCCAGAATGTCGAAGTCATCGAGGACGCCGTGACGCTGCCCAACGTTCACGTTGAGCTCAAACGCGATAAGGCGCCCGCTTCCGTGACGGTTGTGCCGCAGAATCAGGCGATCGACTTCACCTATGAAAACGGCCGTGTGTGCTTCAATGTGCCCGAGGTCACGCTGCATCAGATGGTCTGCGTCGAATAAGCGTAAAAAGAAAGACAAGACGAGGCCTTGTTATCGCCAGGCCTCCAAAGGCCTCAGAGTTGGATTCTCTGAGGCCTTTTTTCTATGGGAGCTGACAAGTGTTATATATCTCCTCAGTTCAGCTGCTGGGCATGACAAATAGCCTGTCATCGATAGTGCATAAGTTGGAATAGAGCCTTGAATGAATCCCCGCGCAGGGGGCGTGAAGCGGCGAGCGTGATTGACAAGCCCCTCGATGCCCTCTTTAGAGGGCGACCACAGGCGATAAGCCTTTATTGGGATGGGTCAGGCCAGCCGTTCAATGTGGGATGTGATTTTGTCAGCCGAATGGCGGTCATGCAATATAGCCCGTCTCCCATAGGACAGAAGATGCAAAGGAACCCTGAACGAATTTCTGAGTCGAGGAGCGGCAAAGCGTGGGGGAAAGGTCATGCGGTGGATGCCTTTTTTCAGCGGACGATTACAGAAAAATCAGTCTTTATAGGGCTGAGTTAAATCGTTCGCTCAACGGGTGGCAGCGATTCCCAGAAAGCGGCCATTTGAATTGATGAGGAGAGCCAGACTCTTAAAAGAGAAAAAATCAAGCGACGCGGATTCACGGATACATAAAAACTCCCTGCTTCGGTTAGGAAGCAGGGAGCTTGAGTTGACTTAGAAGGTTTCGACTTTAATCAGATTGGTGTTTCCGGAAACGCCGCGCGTCATGCCGCCGGTGATGATCATCGAATCGCCCTTCTTGGGACTAATGTGACGGCGCGCCAGCTGTTTGGCAGTGTAGAACAGCACGTCGATGGAATCGAAGCGATCGCACATTAGAGGCAGCACGCCCCAGGAGAGCGCCAGCTGCCGCCAGGTCTTCTCATCAGTGGTGATGCCCAAAATCGGCACGGACGGACGGAAGCGGGAGACCATGCGCACTGTCATGCCCGAGAGCGAGCATACGGCGATGGCGCGGGCGTTGAGGTCGATGGCCATGCCGCAGGCGCCGTGAGAGATGGCGTCAACGGTATCCTGAATGCGGAAGTCGGTCGTGCGGAAGCGCTCGTCATAATGGATGTCGCTTTCGGCCTGCTCGGCAATGCGGGACATGGTTTTCAGCGTCTGCACGGGGTATTTGCCCGCCGCCGTTTCGCCGGAGAGCATGATGGCGCTCGAGCCGTCATACACGGCGTTGGCCACGTCGCTGGCCTCGGCGCGGGTGGGACGCGGATTGTGGATCATCGATTCGAGCATTTCGGTGGCGGTGATGACACGCTTGCCCAGCAGACGACACTTGGTGATCAGCTTTTTCTGGATGGAGGGCAGCTGCTCGAAGGGAACTTCAACGCCCATATCGCCGCGGCCGATCATAATGCCCGAGCATTCGCGGCAGATGTCCTCGATGTTGTCGATGCCCGCCTGATTTTCGATTTTGGCGATCAATTCGATGTTGTGGCAGTTCATTTCATCCAGGACGCTGCGGATATCCAGCAGATCCTCGCGACGGGAAACAAACGAGCAGGCGATGAAATCCACGTCGTTTTCCACGCCAAAACGAATGTCGGCGCGATCCTGCTCGCTCAGATAGGGCTGAGAGAGCACCTTGCCGGGGAAATTCATGCTCTTGCGGCTGGACAGCTCGCCACCGTCCACAACCTCACAGACGGCGTCGGTATCATTGAGCGATTTGACTTTAAAGGATACCAGGCCGTTGTTGACCAGTATGGTGTCGCCCAGGGACAGAGAGTCGGTCAGGTGATCCAGCGCGACGCTGACGCCGTGCTCATCGCCGGGGATGTCGCGGGTCGTAAAGGTGAATTCATCGCCGGTCTTCAGCGTAACACGGCCCTTTTCGAAGGTCTTGAGGCGGTATTCAGGGCCGCGTGTGTCCAGCATGATAGCGACGGGCAGGCCGAGGCGCTCCCGGACGCGGCGAATGCGGCGAATGCGTTCGAGGTGTTCCTCGTGCGTGCCGTGGGAAAAGTTCAGACGAGCGACGTTCATGCCTGCCAGACAGAGCTGCTCGAGTGTTTGCTCGTCTTCGCTGGCCGGGCCAATGGTACAGATGATTTTCGTATTGCGCATAGTGATCCCTCCACAGGCAAATATGGACAATCAGGAGAGGGCAACTTCATAGTCGGAGGCAAAAAAAGCGACTTCACAGCATGTGTGAAGTCGAGCAAAACCGAACAACGGACAAATACAGAACGCCGCACGGCCAACCTCAATAAATAGAGCACCATGAAGCGCTCTATGACAGACTCCACCACTTATCTCCGGTTGCTTTTCTATTATAGCACGCTGGGCCTTATGATACAATGCGCAACAGGTTAATTCTGATGCAGGGCTTTTCACTGCGTTAAAAATGTGCCAAACTTCCGAAAATGGCTTGCATTGCAGGCCAACTTTGACTATAATTCGATATAGCATCTTACAGTGTGCATGGTCTTATGCTTTTAGCATAAAAGGGAGTAGCCAGCGAAGGGTTTTCGTGTTCCCGGCGTCAGAACGGCTTTAAAGCCCGCTTGGAACTTAATTGGCAAGACTTTTATCGAACGTTCTCAACGCTTTCGATAAAAGTCTTTTTTATATAGATCCATCAACACTTCACAAGGGGGAGCCATCATGCTGGAATTGTTCGCAAACGTACTCAACATCACCTGGCAGCAGATCGCCATGTGGGTTATCGGCGGCGTGCTGATTTACCTGGCCATTCGCAAGGATATGGAGCCGACGCTGCTTCTGCCCATGGGCTTTGGCGCGATCCTGGTCAACCTGCCGCTTTCCGGCGCCGTCACGCAGATCTATGACGGCGTGGCCGAAATCGGCGTTATTGACGTCCTCTTCAACGCCGGCATTGCCAACGAGCTGTTCCCGCTGTTGCTGTTTGTCGGCATCGGCGCGATGATCGATTTTGAGCCGCTTCTCTCCAATCCCAAGCTGATGATCTT
>CAYOTH010000217.1:0-4154 GCA_964406835.1 uncultured Oscillospiraceae bacterium | reverse complement strand
CCTTGTAGAGCTGACCGGAGTTCTGCGGAACCTGATAGAACAGATCAAACGAAGCATGGAACATCGAGCCAACGGCCATGATCGTCAGGATGATAATCATCGACTTGAGGAAAGGCAGCGTAATGTGGAGAATCTGCTGCCACTTGGTCGCGCCATCAATAACGGCCGCTTCATAGTACTCATCGGAAATGCCGGTGATCGTACCCAGGTAGATGATGCTGCCGTAGCCTGTGCCCTTCCAGGTATTGACGATGGTCAGGATGTAGGGCCAGTACTTAGGCTCGCTGTAAAACGCAATGGGCGTCAGTCCTGCGTTTTTGTATATGCGACCCATGATGCCGTTGTCTGCGCCCAGGATCGCCAGCACGATAACCGAAACGACGACGTAGGACACAAAATGCGGCATGATCATCGTGGTCTGGAAGACGCGTGCCAGCTTCTTGCTGCGCACCTCGTTAATTGCAATGGCCAGAGCCGGAGGAAGGATGCGTCCCAGCAGCAGGAACACCAGATTGTACGCCAGCGTGTTGCGCAAAACAGCCCAGAAGGTCGGATTTTTGAACATGATGTTGAAATTCTTCATGCCAATCCAGGCGCTTCCCCAGATGCCCGCCTTGGGCTTAAACTGCTTAAATGCCAGCACCGTGCCGGTCATGGGCATGTAGGCAAAGCAGATCAGAAGTATAATGCACGGAAGGCACATTATAAACAAAGGGACGTTTGTGGACATGATGAGTTTCCAGTTCCTTCTCTTCTTCGCGGGCTTAACGCCCTTTGCCGCTTTTTGCACGAAGCAAAACCTGCCTTCCATAAAAGTGATGTGCTTTCTTTCGAAACACGTCCTCTCCTCAAGAACAGTGCCATTATAACAGCATTTAACCATTTTGTAAATAGCCAAATTAACAAAAATCAAGTTTTGCCTTCAACTTCACCGTTGTACCACAAAATAATTCTTGATTAATGTTGCAATATGCCTATGAATCCGGAGATTTTAATTGGTTTAAATCAATTTACGATCAAATCGGCATCCGAATCCGGTAAAGTGTTAAGTGATTTCTTGGCCTTATTCTATGCTGAGTTTTCTGGTAATATTGCGCATATTTTCCTGCGACACGCAACATAATTCGTGCATCCGGTCTATCATTTTGCCGCATTGCAAAAAGCCGGCAAACGCATCGCCTTTTTGCAATGCATTCACCGGCTTGAAGATCCGTTTTTCTTATGTGCTTGTATCGATGGGATTAGCCCAGGCTCTGCGCCCCTGCTCGTCGATTAGAATAACGCGGACAAAGCGCTCCATCCGCTCGTGGCTGACGCGATAAACTGCCTCGGTCAGTCCTTTGCCATCGCAGCAGCGCCCGCCCACCCAGGGCAGATCCGAATGGAACAGAATTCGGCTGACCGGATCGCACGTTACGCGGATTTCCTCGCCGTCATACTCAATTTGATGAATGCGCGGACCGCGCGTGGCATAAAAGCGCCCCTCCTCTAGGGAACGTGCAATGGCCGAAGGCGTCAATTCGGGGGCCTGAAGCATGATGTACGAGGAGCATTCCTCGCCGCTGTAAAAGTGCGAATCATCAGCCGCCACAGTATTAATCAGCCGTCCGCTGGCCGCCGCCACATCCAGCAGCAGCGTAGCGTCTGCCCGATCGCCGTTCCAGGGCGCGCCGGAAACGCTGTTGTAGATTTCCGTTGCCGTCAGGCCGGGCAGCGAGGCAATGACCTCCTGCGTGTTCAGCGACCAGGCCGGATGCGCCAAAATCGCCTGTCCGCCGGAAAGACGGATGTCGCGAATGCCCTGTTTGGCCGTATGCCGCCGCTCGGCGCGTTCCAAAATCGTCGCATCAACATTGACACCAACGATGTGAATCACCTGATTAGAAAGCGTATAATCCAGCTCAATGCCCGGCAAAACCAGCATTCCTTCGTGAAAATAGGCTTCGTCAACCGTACGCTTCCAGTGATCGGTCAGCGCCAGAAAATCATAGCCGTTGGCGCGGTAAAGCTCAATTGCTTCCTGCGGCGACCGACGGCCGTCGGAATTGGTCGTATGCGTGTGGAGATTGCCCTTGTAAAAAGGCATGGACGAATCAAACATCTGCATCGCAAGTCTCCCCTTTTCTCTCAAGCGCCATATTCCTTGGTCATTCCATCAAAAATACTCGCCAGACACGCTGCCACATCGTGCTTTTCCTCGTTAAAGGGCCGCGCGCCCGAAAAAACGACCGGTTCACCCGCCACCACGCGTTTTCCGCTTTTGCTGATGTGCAATGGAACAAAACGCACATGCTCGCGCGTCTTGCGGAACCACAATTGCTCCAGCATCAAAAACCCCTCGTAGAGTTGCCCCGTTTGGGAATCTTCCGCCGCGTAATCGACATCCGGGAAAATCAGCAGACTGTCCCCCGCCTCCAGCGCGCGCACACTCTGAGCGAACGTCTCGCGCACTTTCAGCGAATGACGATAGACGGGAACGCCCGCCACCGAATGCACCAGCGCCGTAAACGCCGGGCTGATCACCTGCGCCATGCCCCGCGCCAGCCGTTTGGGAACGCCCCAGCTGACGGTAAATGTGTAATCAATGCAATGCTTTTTGCACTCATTCACATCAAAAAACGTAGACAGCACCCAGGGCCTAACACCCACCGGCAGACAGCACAGCGACGTCACCGGCCCGATTGCATAGCGATGGCGGCAAACATAAACCACCGGCCCCGACGAAACGATTCCTTCACAGTGATAACGTCTATAATGCATTCGCAAGATTTTCCTGCATGCAAGGTACAGTTTTCCCTGTTCGGCCATATTCAAGAAAACCCTCCGCATCTCAGTCATTCGATTAACCATCTTGCCTTATTCTAGCATGGCATTTTGACAGTTTTCCATATCGAAATGATAAGATTCGGTATAACCGAAAAACAGGGTGTTCTTTTGCACAGTCGGCAGCAGATAGAAACCAACACCCCCATTACAGACTTCGGTCTGTTTCGTGCTTTACAGACCGAAGTCTATTCAGGTCAACTTTTTCGTTTCGCCCGGCTCAAGACGAATGGCCTTGACGCCGTTCTCCGTCCAGGAGCACGGGCCGTCGCAGGCAATCCAAACCGGAATACCGCTCGGGTTATGCACCATTGTGCCATCAATCGAATAATCAAGGCGTTCAAGCGCCTGCATGTACTCGTAGATTTCGCCGTTGGTGGCATACCAGATGTTATCGCGTCCGCCCATTTTTTCGCAGAAGTTCTCGATAACATCCCAGTTGTCATTGCGGACAAATTCGTAGCTGTGTCCCCACAGATAGAACACGCGCAGGCCGACGCCCTTGTTCTCCGGCTCGTTCAGGAAGCGATCGCACAGCTCCATCAAATTGCCGGCATTATGATGGCAGGTCGGATGCCACGCCAGGAACTCCTCGGGAAGTCTGAAATCATTGGTAGCACGGGTCGTGCGCGAATAGTAAATGCCCAGATGACGCAGCTGCTCGATCAGCGCTTCATTATAAGTGCCGTAGGGATAAGCCATGCCGTGTACCGGATAACCGGCCAGCTCTTCAAGGGCGCGGCGGTCGTTGACAATCTCCCCGATCACCTGATCGGCGGCCATGCGATCCAGGAAGGGATGCATATAGCCATGAACCGCCAGCTCAAAGCCCTCGTAAGCGCCGTATTCATCCGGCCAGAGCCTGTAAGTCTGCGGCTCGGCCTCCTTATCGCCGATCATCAGCCCGGCATTGACATTGAAGGTTCCCTTGATGCCGTGACGGCGCATGATGTCCATCAGGCGGATATCCGAATACACGCCGTCGTCGTAGCTCAGCGTCAGCGCCTTTCTTCGTCCGCCGGGAAACAGATTGTAGCAAATCATCACTTATTTCCTCCTTGTCGGTTTGTATTTGTTCTGTCACACCGTCTGTTTGTCATGCGGCAAGAATTTCTATCCTCCGCTGCATGACAAACAGCCTAATTCTTTAGGTCATTTCCAGCTTCTGATTCCCGCACAAAATCGAGATCTTAGGTGCTGAAATTCTTTTCGCTCTATGCAGAGAAAAAGACCACAGAGGAATAAACCTCTAAGGTCTGATTTTCTTTATGGGGATGGATAACCGTTTTGACCTCAACAGAGGGATTGGCGGCTGTTCATCAACATAAAGC
>CAYOTH010000216.1:0-4154 GCA_964406835.1 uncultured Oscillospiraceae bacterium | reverse complement strand
GGCCAAGGCGGTGGCCGAGGCCATCAAGGGCAACATCACGCCCAAGATGCCCGCGTCCCTGCTGCAGGTGCATCCCAATGTTCAGTTCCTGCTGGATGAGGATGCGGCCAGCGAGCTGTAAGCTTTAAGCGAAAAAAGAGTAATCCGGCGCGCGCTGAATTGCCTTGAAGGGCTGCATGGGCGGTGTTTTGAGGCGATTCGGCGGGCGTCTGGGTTATTTTTGTCTTTTGGAGAATGGTCGCCTGGACGATTGAGAAGGGGGAGAAAAGCATGAACGCCATGTGGTCAAGCTGCGTGCAGGGCATACAAACGCTGGATCAATCGCGGACGCTGCGCTTTCATGAGACGATGCGGGAAACGTATAAGGCGCTTTTCAAGCTGAATGCGCTGCAGGATATACACTGGAAATCGGCTGTGGAACGGGTGCGCTGAGTCGGGCGTTGGCGCGCTGGTATCCGGGCGCGGCCGTTACGGGGCTGGATCGCGACAGCGCTTTTGTGGCGTATGCCCGTGCTCAGGGCGGCGCGCGCTATATTGAGGGCGATGCGCTTCACTTGCCTTTTGAAGACGAATCGTTTGACGTGACCCTTTCCAATACGGTGCTGGAGCATGTCGATCCGACGGCGTTCTTTGCCGAACAAAGGCGTGTTTTGAGGCCGGGCGGCGTATGCCTGGTGCTTTCGGCGCGCCGGGGGATTACACAGGCAGCGCCCTGCGTGCGGGAGGAGAGTGCCTTTGAGCGGGCGATTTGGGCGCGTCATGAACAGGCGATGCGCGATAATCTGACCGATTGCGGCATCGGCTGCTATGCCATGACCGAAGCAGAAATGCCGGCCTGCATGGCGCAAAATGGCTTTGAGGCCGTCGAGACGGGGTATCTGACGGTCAATTTGACGCCGGATAATCCGCATTGCGACCGTCAAACGGCGCTGGACATGATTGAGGCCAACCGGGTCAGCGAGCTGGAGGGCGTTCATCATGCCGAGCGCGTGGCGGGGGAGCTGCTTGCGCCGCAGGAGGCCGATGAGCTGAAGCGCCACATCAATGCGCGTTATGATGAACGACGCGCGCTGTATGAAGCGGGCCAAAAGCAGTGGGATGTCAATCTGGCGCTGACGATGATTGTGCGCGGCGTTCGGCCGCTTTGACAAAAGGTGCCCTGCTCCAGGCGCGTTTGACGCATTTTCGGTTGTCGATCAGCAATCGCCTGAATTGCTTTTGCAGGAAAAATGGGTATCCATCTTTTATAAAGAAAATCAGACCTTAGAGATTGATTCTCTGAGGCCCGATATAGAGCAAAAGCTCATCAATTCGATTTTGTAGGGACGTTGACAGTGAAAAATGACCTGAGGATGAGGCAGTTTGTGTGATGACGAAAAGCGGGAAAAAGGATCTATATGAAGGGAAATCCTTTTCACACAGTGAGGCGAAGAAGCTGAAAATGATCTTCGGGGCCTTTCGTTAGAGCACTTCGGCCTTTGAAAATGGTTTCGTTGAGTCGGCGATCAAGGATGGTGGGCGATGGGCTGATTTGCTTTTAGGTGCGGCGTGTCGGAACAAGATGTGCGCCGGGCTATTTAAAGGCTTTCAGCGTGTGGGTTGCGCCCCAGCGGCGCAGGACCTGGACGCAGGAAAATCCGCCGTCCATGAGCGCTTCTGTTTCGTGATGGACGGTCAGGGGCGTGTCATAATGGTAGAATTCATGATCGGAAAGCCCTTGCTCGGCATTTAAAGCGGTCAGAGTTTGCCGGTGCTTCAGCTCTTCCTCGTCGGAGAGCGAAAAGTAATCCGTCAATATGAAATAGCTGTCCTCCTTGAGGGCGTCGTGCAGCCTGGCGTAAAGCGCTGTCTTTTCTTCTTTGGTGAAATGGTGCAGGCTTTCCACCGATACGGCGCCGTCGAATTGGGCGATTCCTAGCGGAACATCGAAATAGGAATCGCAGATCAGGGTGATATCCCTGTCAGCGAAATTTCTTTTGAGGGCCGCGAGCATTTCTTCGGACAAATCAATCCCCGTGATTCGAGCTGACGGATTTTTTTGAAAGTATTCCTCAAGCTCCAGACCTGTTCCGCATCCCAGATCAAGCAGACGGCAGCCCTCCGTGCGGGGAAGCTGCTGCGCCGTAAAGGGATAGAATTCATCGGCTGATTCGATATTCGTCAGCATGTGCTCGTCGTAGCCGTCCAGTCTTTTTTCAAAGAAATCGCTCATCTTTTCAAGCATGGCTGTTATCTTCTGAAATTTTATGGGTTGAGTTTCTATTCTTTGATGGTCAGCCCCAGCAGTCGGGCAAAGGCGAGCGCCTGAAGCATGTTGACCGTGGCGCCACGCAGATCGGCCGGGTCAACGGAGAGCGCGTCGAGCTCGCAGATGCTTAAATCGACGCCCTTGAGCGGCGTTCGCAGAATTTCCGCGCCGGATAAGTCGCAGTGTGACAGCGTCCAGAGTTCTCCCAGGCTACATGACTGAGCTTTGACGCGGTGATGACGGCGTAATCCAGCTGGCAGCCGGACAGGGAAACATCGCGCAGCAAACTGTCGCTCAGGGTTAAGCCGCAGGCGCGGCAATCGATCAGGCGGGTGCGGCTCATGTGGCCATTGGAAAGGGACAGTCCGCTTAGGTCGCAGTGGGTGAAGGTGCAGTCCATAAAGTAGAAGCGATCGATATCCCATTCGGAGAATGTGCAGCGATCAAAGGTGCAGGCGACACATTCCAGCGTGCGTCCGCTGAGCCGGACGGCCTGCTCTGAATGGAAGGACTGGCTTTCAAGGGCTTCGTCCTCGTGCAGAGCCTGTTCAAGGAGAGATTGCAGGGTGTCCATGGCGAATGTCCTTTCTGAATTGAGGCGGGGTTCAAGTTTGTAACAGCATAGCACAGAAGAAATTTTTTGTCAACCATTGCAAGAAACGGCTTTTCGGTTTATAATAATATAGGGTACACTTTCAGACTCTGAAGACGGCCCAACATACAGGAAAGACGAGGTGAACGGCATGCTTCAGTATGCCATGGATCAGATACAGGCGCTGCTTGCTATTCCCAGCCCCACCGGCTATACGACGGCGGCAACCGATTATCTGATGAAGACGCTCGGCGATATGGGTTTTCAGCCCCAGAGAACGCGCAAGGGAACGGTCGTGTGCGAGCTGGGCGGCGAGGGGCATCCGCTGCTGGTGTCGGCTCATGTGGATACGCTGGGCGCCATGGTGCGTTCGGTTAAGTCTAACGGGCGGCTGGCCTATGCCAAGGTCGGCGGCTGGCAGGATGCGACGGTTGAAACGGAAAACTGCGTGATTCATACGCGCGACGGCCGCACATACAGCGGCACGGTTCAGTCCAATTATGCCTCGCAGCATGTCTATTCCGGTATGGGTGACAGGCCGCGCGACGATAAGAACATGGAAATTGTGCTGGACGAAATCGTCCACAGCGCGGAGAATGTCAAAAAGCTGGGCATTGCGCCGGGCTGCTATATCAGCTGGGATCCCCGCACGGTGCTGACGGAATCGGGTTATCTGAAGAGCCGTCATCTGGATGACAAGGCGTCAAGCGGCATTTTGCTGGCGCTGGCCCGGGAGATTGCCGAGGGCCGGGTGAAGCCTGCGCGCCGCGTGGTGATTATGTTCACCGTTTATGAAGAGGTCGGCCATGGCGCGGCGGTTGTGCCGGAGGGCATTGAAGATATGCTGGCGGTCGATATGGGCTGTGTCGGCGATGATCTGCTCTGCGATGAGACCATGGTCTCTATTTGCTGCAAGGATTCCAGCGGGCCCTATAATTACGAAATGACCAGCCGTCTGATCGAGCTGGCCGAGCGCGAGTCTCTGGCCTATGCGACGGATATTTATCCTTATTATGGCTCGGATGCCAGCGCGGCCATGAAGGCGGGGCTGGAGGCACGCCATGCGCTTATTGGCCCGGGCGTTTTTGCCTCGCACGGCTATGAGCGCACGCACAGAAACGGCATTGAGAATACGCTCAAGCTGGTCTGCGCTTATGTTCAGGATTTGGTCTGATGTCAAAACAGACTTGAGTCTATAGATTACAACTTGGAGGAAGCGACAATGATTCGAGTAACCATCTGGAATGAGTACGCCCATGAGCTCAGCGATCCCAAGGTTCATGAGAAATTCCCCGAGGGCATTCACGAGCATCT
>CAYOTH010000215.1:0-4181 GCA_964406835.1 uncultured Oscillospiraceae bacterium | reverse complement strand
CGCGCGTATCCTCGACGGAATAGCTTACCTTGCGAATCGGGGTGAAGATCGAGTCGACCGGGATGACACCAATCGGCATACCCTGCGTCTTGTTGCGGTCAGCGGAGACATAGCCGCGTCCCTTATCGAGCGTCAGCTGCATCTGCAGATGCGCGCCCTCGCTGAGGGTGGCGATGTGCAGATTCTTGTTGACGATCTCAACCTCATCATCACATTTGATGTCGCCAGCCGTCACCGTGCCCTCGCCCGTGGCGTCAATGGTGACAACCTTGGGCTGGTCGGTGAACAGCTTGGCAGAGATATTCTTCAGATTCAGAATGATCTCCGTAACATCTTCCTTAACGCCAGGCACCGTGGAGAACTCATGCTGCACGCCCTCGATGCGAACATTGGTCACTGCCACGCCGGGCAGCGAATTGAGCAGCACACGCCTAAGCGCATTGCCGAGAGTCTGTCCGAAGCCTCGCTCCAGCGGTTCTACGACAAACTTGCCGTAACGCGCATCGCCCTTTTCCAACCGTTCGATTCTGGGTTTTTCGATTTCGATCATTCAGCAATCCCTCCTCTTTCACGCGGAGACCCGTTGATGGTTCACAGAAAAGCAGGTTCTCATCAGCGGGAGTAAAGCTCGACGATCAGATGCTCCTGCAGCGTCAGATCGACATCCTCGCGTGCCGGCAGCGCAGAAACGGTCGCCTTCAGGTTCTCGTTATCCACAGTCAGCCATTTCGGGATCACGCGGTTGGTGCCTTCGCGCAGAGCCTTGAAGTGCTCCTGCTCGGCGCTCTTCTCGCGAATGGTGATAACGTCATTGACATCCACCAGGTAGCTGGGGATGTTGACCTTCTTGCCATTGACCAGGATGTGGCCATGGCGGACAATCTGACGGGCCTGGGGACGGCTCGCGCCGAAGCCCATGCGGTAGATCACATTGTCCAGACGGCGCTCCAGCAGAACAAGCAGGTTTTCACCCGTGATGCCCTTCTGGCGCTCGGCCGTCTCAAAATAGCGATGGAACTGGGTTTCCAGAACGCCGTACGCGCGCTTCGCCTTCTGCTTCTCGCGCAGCTGCAGGCCATACTCAGAGGGCTTGCGCTGACGGGCCTGGCCATGCTCGCCCGGAATGGTCTGGCGATTGGCCAGAGCGCACTTGGGGCCGTAGCAACGGTCGCCCTTCAGGAAAAGCTTGGTGCCCTCGCGGCGGCACAGACGGCAAACCGAACCGGTATATCTAGCCATGATTGTTTACCTCCTCGATTACACTCTTCTGCGCTTGGGCGGACGGCATCCATTGTGGGGAATCGGCGTCACGTCCTTGATCATGCTCACGTCCAAACCGGCGGCCTGCAGCGAGCGAATCGCGGCTTCGCGGCCAGCGCCGGGGCCTTTGACATACACGTCAACCGACTTGAGACCGTACTCCATCGCAGCCTTGGCAGCCGTTTCAGCGGCGCTCTGAGCAGCGAAGGGCGTGGACTTCTTGCTTCCGCGGAAGCCCAGTCCGCCGGCAGACGCCCAAGACAGAGCGTTGCCCGCGGTGTCGGTGATGGTAACGATCGTATTGTTGAACGAAGAGCGGATATGGGCGGCTCCGCGCTCGACGAGCTTCTTCTCGCGGCGCTTGCGCACAACCCTTTTCAGCTTCGGCTTTGCCATGTTATTTCTTCCTCCTAACTCGACCGATTACTTCGCTGCCTTCTTCTTACCGGCAACCTGCTTCTTGGGGCCCTTGCGGGTGCGGGCATTCTGCTTGGTGTTCTGTCCGCGAACAGGCAGGCTGCGGCGATGGCGCAGGCCGCGATAGCAGCCGATCTCCATCAGGCGCTTGATGTCCATGGAAACCTCACGGCGAAGATCGCCCTCTACCTTGAGGTTATGGTCAATGTAATCACGGATTTTACCGACGTCCTGTTCGGTCAGATCCTTGACGCGGGTGTCGGGATTGACACCGGTGGCTTCAATGATCTCATCAGCGATGGTGTTGCCGATGCCGTAGATGTACGTCAGGGCAATCTCGATTCTCTTTTCACGGGGAAGGTCGACGCCTGCGATACGTGCCATGTGTTATTCAGCACCTCCATTAAATCATACGCAGAGCCGTTTGGCTCTCGTACCGGCGGCTCCTTGCGGGGAGCCTTACTGACTTGGGAAATCTATCCTGAAGACGGGCGGCAGCCGCTCCGCCTGTCTATTGGTTAATCAGGCGATCAGCCCTGCTTCTGCTTGTGCTTGGGGTTCTCGCAAATGATCATGACACGACCCTTGCGCTTGATGACCTTGCACTTTTCACAAATGGGTTTAACCGAAGGTCTCACTTTCATTTGAGCTTCCTCCCTGTTGATTGGATCGGTTAAGACTTGCTCCGCCAGGTGATACGTCCCCTGGTCAGATCATACGGCGACAGCTCGATTGTGACCTTGTCGCCCGGGTAGATGCGGATGTAATTCATGCGCATTTTGCCGGAGACATGCGCCAGCACCTTGTGGCCGCCGGGCAATTCAACCTCGAACACCGCGTTGGGATAACACTCGGTGACAACGCCTTCTACTTCAATAACATCTGACTTGGACAAGTTTTCAGTCCTCCTTTTGCCTGAGCGCCTTCAGCGCCTTGCGCAGCTCGCAATTCTCAACGGGCGCGCCCGCCTCAAGCTTTTCTTGCAAACTGGAAATCGTTTCCTCAGTGACAAACAGGTGCTTTATACGCTTTCTCTTCTGTGTCTCGATTTTGTGTGTATCGCCATCGGCCACATACACAAAATCACCGTCCAGCGCCGTAACGACGAACATGCGTCCTTCATCGCGGCCCGCCTTTGATCTAACAACCTTTCCCAGACCGATCGGCCATGTTCTCTTCATCAGAACCTCCGTACATCGGCGCCCGGAAAGCTCAGAATCTCCGGCTCTCCTGTTGTCACGGCCACTGTGTGCTCGTAATGCGAGCACCAGCTGTGGTCGCGGGTGATAACTGTCCACCCATTGTCATCAACGTAGACCGGCCATCGTCCCCTGGCAATCATCGGCTCGATGGCAATCACCATGCCCGGCTTGAGGCGAACGCCCCGGCCGGCCGGCCCGAAATTCGGCACATTCGGATCCTCGTGCATCTCCTGGCCAATGCCGTGTCCGCACAGATCGCGAATAACGCCGTATCCGTTCTTTTCGGCATGTTCCTGAACCGCATGGCTGATATCACCCAGTCGGTTGCCCTCCCGAGCCTGCTTCGCCGCCAGCCAGAAACATTCCTCGGTCACGCGAATCAAACGTGCGACTTCCCCGTCAATTTCTCCCACAGGCGCGGTAAACGCACTGTCGGACTGCCACCCGTCCAGGATCACACCGCAGTCAATCGACACGATCGATCCAGCCTTAAGCGGCTTGTCTGAGGGGAAACCGTGCACCACTTCATCATTGACCGAAGCGCAGATCGAAGCCGGAAATCCTTCATAGCCCTTAAACGAGGGGATCGCTCCGGCGCCCCGAATCAGCCGCTCGGCCTCGCGGTCAAGCTGCGCTGTGGTGACGCCAGGTTCGATCATGGATTTCAGCTGATCAAGCACCTCATGAAGAAGCGCGCCCGCTTTTCGCATCTTACCGATTTCTTCGGCAGATTTAATAGTAATCATAGTTCAACCGCCAGAGCTTTCCCAATGGCAGCGGTTACTTCCTCCATAGGCAGAGAACCGTCAACCTGTTTGAGAATGCCCTTGCCCGCATAGTACTCGGTCAGCGGGCTGGTCTGCTCGTGGTAGACCTGAAGCCGGCTGGCGATCGTCGCGGGATTATCATCAGCCCGCTGAATCAGCTCCGCGCCGCAATCGGGGCAAACCTTCTCATCGGCCAGCTTGGTGATGTGGAAGGTGCCGTTGCACTTGGGGCAGAAACGGCGTCCACCGAGGCGATCGATGAGCTTTTCATCGGCCACGGCAATATCGACAACCGCGTCAGGCTGAGAAAACTCGGCGAGGGCGCGCGCCTGATCGAGATTGCGGGGGAAGCCGTCCAGAAGATAACCGTTCGCACAGTCAGCCTCAGCCAGGCGCTCCTTAACCATCTCAACCGTCACGCTGTCCGGAACCAGCTTGCCCTGATCGATGAATGCTTTGGCCTTCAGGCCGGTGGGCGTGCCCTCTCTCATGGCTTTGCGGAACATATCGCCGGTGGAAATATGGGCGATGCCGA
>CAYOTH010000214.1:0-4181 GCA_964406835.1 uncultured Oscillospiraceae bacterium | reverse complement strand
TTATCGCATAAGAAGCCGCATTGCGAGGTCGCATTGTGGATTCTTTGACAGGCTGCGGCCGTCTTAGAAGAAGACGGCCGCGCGGCGAGCAAAGTTGGAGCCTTTCTGCGCAAATGCGCATGGAATTAACAAATTGTTGTTATAATTAAACTGTGTATTCTCATAAAATGAATACCGACAGCCCCGGCGGCTTTGAGCCGGGCGACAGCGTTTGGAGGAATCGGCATGAAACGGGACGGCATCCTCATATTAAGCTATGGCGGCGCTCAGGCGCAGTCTCTGGCGCGGCGAGTACGCGGTGGCGGGGTTTATTGCGAAATTCTGCCGGCCGACGCACCCTGGGAGGAGATCAGCGCTTTTGCTCCGCGCGGCGTTATGCTCACCGGGGAGGCGGACTCGGGCATCGAGGATGATGCGCCCCTGTGCGATCCGGCGGTTTACGCGCTGGGCGTGCCGGTTTTGGCCGTAGGCTTTGCGGCGCGGCGCATGGTTTCTCAGCTGGGCGGGCATATTTGCCATATTGCGCTGGAAAATCAGACGCTGCAAACGCATTTTTCGGCGGCCTCGCCGTTGTTTGCCGGTCTGTCCTATGGCGATCGGTATATTGCGCGCTTGGCTCATGTCGAGCTGCCCGAGGGCTTTAAGGTCATTGCCCATGGCCACGGGCTGGCGGCGGCCTTTGCCTGCGAGGAAAAGAAACTCTACGGCATGCAGTTCGGCGTAGAAAACAACGATCCGGACGGCTTGGCCATTTTGGCCAACTTTGCTGAACTGTGTGGCTGTGAGCGGTGGTGGACGACCGAGAATTTCGTCGAGGCCATGGTGGCGGAAATCCGCGAAAGAGTGGGAGAGGGGCATGCGCTGATGGCGCTCTCCGGCGGCGTGGATTCGTCGGTCTGTGCGGCGCTGATGCACAAGGCCATTGGCGCGCAGATGCACTGCATTTATATTGACACAGGCCTGATGCGCAAGGGCGATACCCGCGTCGTGCGGGAGATGTTCGGCGAGCGCATGGGCATTGACATTCACTGCGTCAACGCGCGGGATCGCTTTTTTGCCCGGCTGGAGCATGTGACCGATCCGGCTGAAAAATGGGCGGCGGTCAGCGATGAATTTGCTCAGATTTACCGCGAGGAGGCTGCGCGCTTTACCGGCGTGGATTTCCTGGTCAAGGGCACGATTTATACCGACATTTTGAATTTTTCGGATAAGGCGCAGAACCTCAACGAGCTGGACGGCTACAAGCTGATCGAGCCGGCGCGCTATCTGTTTAAAAACGAGGTGCGCGATATCGGCGAATATCTGGATCTGTCGCCGGAAATCACCAACCGACAGCCGTTGCCCGGCTCCGGCTTGGCCATGCGCATGACCGGCGAGGTGACGCAGGAAAAGCTAACGCTTCTGCGCGAGGCCGATTATATTCTGCGCACGGAGATTGAGCAGGCCTCTTTGGAGCGGCGCATTCGTCGCTATTGCGCGCAGCTGGTCGAAACCACGTCCACCGGGGATGATAAATGCCGCTATGTTGTGGCGCTTCGAGCGGCGGCCCCCTCGGGGACGGCTGAATCGGCTTACCGTATGCCCTATGACCTGTTGGAGCGCGTGACCGATCGGATTTTGACGGAACTGCCCCAGGTTGATCGCGTGGTCTACGATCTGACGCCCCATCCCCCGCGCGGCGTGGAATGGGAAGGCTGATAAATACAACCAGACAAAACGACGGGAGGACGACGACTATGAAGGTGGCTTTTGGCTGTGATCATGCCGGCTATGTGCTCAAGCAGGCTGTGATCGATCATTTGAAGGACATGGGACACGATGTGGTGGATTTTGGCTGCTACACGCCGGAGCGGGTGGATTATCCGCTTCAGGGCGAGAAGGCGGCGCGTGCCGTGGCCAGCGGCGAATGCGAGCTGGGCGTTCTGATCTGCGGCACGGGCATTGGTATTTCGCTGGCGGCCAACCGTGTGCAGGGCATCCGTGCGGCGGTTTGCTCCGAGGCCTATTCCGCCGAGCTAACCCGCCGTCATAACGATGCCAACATGATTGCCTTCGGCGCGCGCGTCGTGGGCGAGGGAACGGCCTGCGCCATACTGGACGCCTTCTTCAATGCGAAGTTCGAGGGCGGCCGTCATGCGCAGCGCGTGGCCATGCTCGACGAGATCAAGCCCTGAAGGACGTCGTGTTAATTCTTGGCAAAACATGCTTGACGCTGTCGCCGTGTGTGTATATAATAGACATGGATAGATCAAAGGCTTTGATCGGGAAGAGTAGACCCTGTATCACGCAGCAGAGAGAGACGGCCACCGGCTGAAAGCCGTCTTGCGCAGAGAAGGAGCTTGAAGTGCGCCCGTGAGCCGCTGCGTCGAAGGGCGATGAAGCCGTGTAGACGCCGTCGGGAACGCCCGTTACAGCGTGCAAAGTGGAAGAGTGCGCCCAAAGTGCCTTTTCAAGCAGAGTGGAACCACGCCGCCGCGTCTCTGAAAATGAGAGACGTGGCGCTTTTTATCGTCAGGGAGGCAGTATGTTCAAGCATTTGAAGGCGGATATTCAGGTGGTTCTTGATCGTGATCCGGCTGCTCGTTCGGCGCTGGAAGTGATTTTGTGCTATCCGGGTTTTCGGGCGGTGAGGCGGCACCGGCGCGCGCATTGGCTGTGGCAGCACAACATGAAGCTGCTGGCGCGTCTGGTTTCGCAGCGCACCCGCAAAAAGACCGGCATTGAGATTCATCCCGGCGCGATCATCGGCGAGGGCCTGTTTATCGACCACGGCATGGGCGTGGTGATCGGCGAGACGACCGAGATCGGCAACAATGTGACGCTGTATCAAAACGTGACATTGGGCGGTACCGGCAAGGATGTTGGCAAGCGCCACCCGACGTTGGGAGACAACGTGGTGGTGGGCGCGGGCGCGCGCGTGCTGGGGCCCTTCAGCGTAGGCGAGGGCGCCAAAATCGGCGCCAGCGCGGTGGTGCTCAAGGAAGTGCCGCCCTACTGTACGGTGGTCGGCAACCCGGGCCGCATCGTCAAGATGGGCAGCCGGAAGGTGGAAATCGATCTGGATCAGGTGCATTTGCCCGATCCGGTCAAGGAACGCATCCATTCGCTCAATGCGCGTTTGGATGAACTGGAAAAGTGTATGGGCTGCGCGTCCTGCGACAAATGCCCTGATTGCAGCGAAAAGGAATCGTGTGCCCGGCGTGCGATGAAGGAGGAAACCGAAAATGAAGATCTATAACAGCCTGTCCCGCGTCAAGGAGGATTTTGTCCCCAATCATCCGGACATTGTCAAGATGTATACCTGCGGCCCCACGGTGTATCATTTTGCGCACATCGGCAACCTGCGCAGCTACATCATGGAGGACATTCTGGAAAAGTACCTGCGCTATGCGGGCTATAATGTCAAGCGCGTTATGAACATCACCGACGTGGGGCATTTGACCTCGGATGCCGACGAGGGCGAAGACAAGATGCTCAAGGGCGCCCGCCGCGAGCATAAGACGGTCATGGAGATCGCGGCCTACTATACCGACGCCTTCTTCTCTGATTGCCGCAAGCTCAATATCAAGCGCCCCGATGTGGTTGAGCCGGCCACGTCCTGCATTGACGATTACATCCGCATTATTACGAAGCTGCTGGAGACCGGCTATGCCTATCAGGCGGGCGGCAATATCTATTTTGACACATCGAAGCTGGACAAGTATTTTGTCTTTAATGATTTCAGCGAAGAGGATCTGGCCGTCGGCGTGCGCGAGGGCGTCGAGGAGGACGAAAACAAGCGCAACAAAAACGATTTTGTGCTCTGGTTCACTAAGTCGAAATTCGAGGATCAGGCGCTCAAGTGGGATTCTCCCTGGGGCGTGGGCTATCCCGGCTGGCACATCGAGTGCTCCGGCATCTCCATGAAGTATAACGGCGAATATCTGGACCTCCACTGCGGCGGCATCGACAACGCCTTCCCCCACCATACCAACGAGATCGCCCAGTCTGAGAGCTATTTGGGTCATCCCTGGTGCCCCCAGTGGTTCCATGTGGCCCACCTGAACACCAACCACGGCAAGATGAGCAAGTCCAAGGGCGAGTTCCTCACCGTGTCTCTGCTGGAGGAAAAGGGCTATGATCCGCTGGCCTACCGCTTCTTCTGCCTCCAGAGCCACTACCGTAAGGCGCTGGTATTCTCC
>CAYOTH010000213.1:0-4183 GCA_964406835.1 uncultured Oscillospiraceae bacterium | reverse complement strand
GTTGTCCAGCGCGACCCATTCCACCGTGTCGGTCTTGCTGTCGTCCGCGTAGACTTGGAAGATGTGGGTTTCGAGGTTGCGGGAATAGCCGATGCTGTCGATCGAATAGTAGCCGACGATGTCTTCTACGGTGTACGCGTGGTCAAGGGTGATGTTGGTGTACAGCGCGACGATGTTGCCGTCGGCATCCACGTTGGAGATGGTGTAATCGGAGGTTTCCGGCTCGTCCTTCGCGGTTTCGGCGTTGAAGTACTTCAGCGCGTCGATCATGCGCTGGTTGGCGGTCTGATCCGCATTGTAGGAAGCGACGTAATCGATGGTGTTGGCCTCGGCGTCGCCGACATAGGTACCGGCCTGCTGCGCCACGGCGATCAGGTTTTCGGAAGCAATCACGTTTTCAGTATCGTCCAGATCGATCAGACCGATGATCGACATGTTCGGCTCGGCGAACGCCAGCGTGGAGGGGAGCTTCAGCGCGACGTATTCATGACCGGTGACGTTTTCGATGTACCAAACCTCGCTGTGATCCGCGATGAACACGCCCGAACCGCCTGCGCAGCCCGCCGTGTCGTAGATGCTCAGCAGCAGATCGACGGCTTCCTTCGCGGTTGCGGATTCGCTCAGCAGCACGGTGACGATTTCGGCCTCTTCGATGCCCGCGTCCTCGTAGGGATCGGCCTCGTAAACCGCATCGGAGCAGCCGAGCGCCTCGGTCGCGCTGACGGTCACGCCCATGTCGTTGGTGCCGCCGGCTTCATAGGGCGTGTGCGCGTGGTCGTCGCCGCAGTTGGGGCAAACGCCGTTCGCACCTTCGCCGTTGTCATCGCTGAACGCGGTGTAGCCGTAGCTGTCCTTGGTGAAGGTGTAGGTAAAGCCATAGCAGCCCTCGTATGCCTCGCCGGCCGTGTGGTTGCCCGCGGCGCTGACGTAGAGCATCTTGTTGCGGCTGTTGGCATAGTCTTCGGAACGCGCGAACATCGCCGAACCGTCGGCCGTCAGATCCGCGCCGACATAAATGGCCGAGCAGGCCAGCGCGCTGACGGAAGAAAGGCAAAGGGTCAAAACGACCAGCATGGAAAGCAGAATCTTGGAGGATTTCATGAATCACACCATCCTTACTGAAGTTGATGCTGATATTATAACGCATATTTATGCGTAATTCAAGTCATTATATGCGGTTATTTGCGTTAAATTTTGCATAAAAACAGCGATTCTATGCACGAGCGCTTTGCGCACACGAAAAAACGCCCGCCCCGCACAAACGATGGGGGCGGGCGCTTTCGCGCCGGAATTTAGCCGATCACAACCTCGTGGCCGGTGCGCGCGGATTCGTACACCGCGTCGAGAATCTTCATCAGCGTCACGCCGTCCTCGCCGGGATTGCGGCAGGGAATGCCCTCGGTGACGCACTGCACGAAGTGACGGATCTCGTTTTCGAACAGGCCGTTGAAGCTCAGCGCCGTGCTCTGCGCGAGGTTGACGTTGGTCAGGTAGTTGTTCTGCTGGGTGTAGATGTGGACCTCGGGATCCAGCACCGCGCCGCTCTTGGTGCCGTACAGCTCGATGCGGCCGACGTCGTTGGGGATGTTCAGGCTGAACGCCGCTTCCACCGCCAGCGTCGCGCCGTTGTCAAAGCGAATCAGCGCCGAAGCCAGATCCTCCACGTCGAAGACGGGCTTTTCGGTCTGGGTTTCGGACATATAGCCGCCCGCGCGCTTGATGCCGGGGCGATCCTTCAGCTTGTCATAGGTCACGCCGTAAACGGAAACCGGCAGCGGATTGCCCATCAGGTAGCGCACCAGATCGATGACGTGAACGCCCAGATCGATCAGCGGGCCGCCGCCGGAGCGGGCCTTGTCGCCGAACCAGCCGCCCGGGCAGCCCTTGCGGCGCAGATAGGTGGCCTTGGCATAGTAAATATCGCCGAAATAATCGTTGTCGATGAAGTCCTTCATCACGGCGCAGTCGTTGCCGAAGCGACGCACAAAGCCGATCATCAGCAGCTTGTTGTTCTTCTCAGCCGCCTCCTGCATGGCCTTGGCTTCCTCAACCGTCATGGCCATGGGCTTTTCGCACAGCACATGCTTGCCCGCATTCAACGCGGCGATAACGCAGGGCGCGTGCGCGGCGTTCCAGGTGCAAACGCTCACCGCCTCGATTTCCGGGCAGGCCGCCAGCATTTCGTTGACATCGGTAAAGCAGCGCGCCGGATCGACGTGATATTCGTCGCCGCGGCGGTTCAGGCGCTCCTCGTTGATATCACACAGGGCATAAATCTCGACATCGGAGTTCTTCGCATAGCTCTGCAAATGCATGCCCGAAATGCCGCCATTGCCGACAACAGCAACCTTCAGCTTATCCATATCCTTGTTTCCCCCTCTTTGATCACATCAGACCGCGCAGGAAGTTGACTGCCTTTTCGATATCGGCCGCGGGGTTCTCGCCCACCTCGCGCTCGATCGTCAAGAAGCCCTTGTAGCCGATCTCTTCCAGCGCCTTGAGATAGCCCGGGAAGGGAACGTCGCCATCGCCCAGCGCCAGCTCAATGAAAGCCGGGTTGGTGACCAGCGGATCGCCGGGACGCAGGCCGTAGATCACCTCGGGATCGCGGTCATCCAGCTTGCGGCCATCCTTGGCATGAGTGTGAACGATATAATCCTTGAGGTTATGCACCGCCTGAACCGGGTCGTCGCCCGTCACCATCACCAGATTGGCCGGGTCAAGATTGACGGAAACACCAGTAGAATGCAGCGAATCCAGGAAATTCTTGAGCACCAGCGAGGTTTCGGGGCCGGTCTCAATGGCGAAATGCGCGCCCAGCGTATCGGCATAGGCCGCCAGCTCGCCGCAGGCATCCTGCATGATCTTGTAGCGGGGATGATTAGGATCGCTCGGCACAACGCCAATGTGCGTGGTCACGATATTGGTTTCAAACGTCATCGCCAGATCGAGAATGCGCTTGGATTTTTCGATCAGATCGGGATTAAGCTCAGCCTTACCAAAGCCATGGCCCAGATCGCCACACAGCGCCGAAATGACCAGACCGTGATCCTTGACCATCTTAAAGAATTCCTTCTGCGCAGCCGGGGTGTCAATCCCCTTGCTGGCCAGCGCATCGGGTGTGGCGTAAACCTGCAGGCCCTGAGCGCCCAACGCCTGCGCCATATCCATCGCCTCGGCGACAGGCTTGTGGAAGGATTCCAGCATAACGCCAATCGGGAACTTACTCATAACCAGTAACCTCCATATGTGTTTCTTTTTTCATCTGAACCCTGGTATCGATACGCTGCTGCTTCCTTAAAAAGCACAGCGTCTTTCAAATAGTAGTATAGCCAAAATCGAGCGGTATGTCAAGACTTGTTTTTCCTTTATTTATACGGCGCACGCCTTTTGTCACCGCACCCTCTGTCGGACGATACGCCGCATAGCCCCGCGCCGCGCGCAATACACTCTTTAACAATCCTTCGCCTGTGAGGTGTGCCGCCATGTCCCTGAAAATCATCCTTCTGACGCTGCTACTTATGCTTTTCTGTGTTCCCGTTCAGGCTCAGGATACCGTGCTGATCGGCTCGGAAAAGGCGCTTATCGCCTTTTCGCAAAGCGTGCGACAGGGCGAGCTGTGCGATGCGCGCGTGCTTCTTACGCAGAACATCGCCTTAAGCCAGCCGCTTGAGCCCATCGGCAGCGTGCGCCACCCCTTTGCCGGCACGTTCGACGGGCAGGGACACGTCATTTCGAAGGGCATTTTATCGGGCGCGGGCGCTCAGGGGCTTTTCGGCCTCATTGCGCCTGAAGGGAAAGTCTGCAATCTGACGCTTGATTCCTTTGTCGTTTCCGGCTCGGAATGCGCCGGTGTGCTGGCCGGGCGCTGCGCCGGAACACTTGAGGACTGCATCGTCTCAAACAGCCTTGTTTCCGTTTTTTCGCGTGCCGCCTACGGCCCGGCGGCCGGTGGGCTGTGCGCTTCCCTTTCCGGAACGGCGCGCCGTTGCGCCATCGTCCAGACTGAAATTGCTGCGCCAACCTGCGCCGGCGGGCTGTGCGGACAGCTTGTCTCGGGCATATTGGACGGCTGTCTGTTTTCCGGAAGCGTGAATTGCCCATCGGCCTTTGACGCGCCCTGCGGCGGCCTGGCCGGAGCGGTGGGCGGCGACGCGCTCATGCGCTTCTGCCTGGGCTATGG
>CAYOTH010000212.1:0-4186 GCA_964406835.1 uncultured Oscillospiraceae bacterium | reverse complement strand
CCAATCTATGGCCGGGCGGGTCGGTGGTATAAAGGGATTTCCCTACTCCTCCAATCGTCCAGATTTGAGCCACCCCCAAGCGGCGAAAAATCGGGTTGCAGCGCGCGAAGCGGAGGGAAACCCGGCACAGCCGGGAAAAAACATGCGGCATATCCTTGACAAAGAATACGCCGCATGCTATAATGATGATAAGAATGGATGACGCTTTTGGTAGGGCTTCTCCCTCCGTTCGAGGGTAAGCCGCCGTCCGATTAGTGTTGGATGGCGGCTTTGTTTTTACTTCTTATCGTGGCTTGCCAAATGAATGGTAAAAGCCAGAGAGATAATCATAAAGACAATTGCGAGCATTTCGTAATCGCTCATGATCATCACCTCCTTTTGTACAAAGGAGGGTAAAAGCCAAGCGCCATCGTGTGCCTTCCAGTCATCATAAAGCCCTTTCGAGCTTCATTGCCATTATACTATGACTGTAATATCTTGTTAATCATGAAATAAAGTTTTCTGAACATTTATTCTTCCTTCCCCAGCTGAATGGCTGGGCTTTTTTCTTTTTGCGGGAAACAAATCCCTTCGCAGATAAAAGTGAAAACACTGCAAGCAACCAGCTCCAAACGCAGTCTTGCCCGGCTCTGATTTATGGCCGGGTAAGGCGTCATAATTTATGAAAGTTGTCTGCTTCCTCAAACGCCGCTCGCAGGATTGACGCGTGAGCGCAAGCGGCCGCAGGCCCTGCCCGCTAGTTGTTAATCAGGGCGAGGGAGTCGGAGAAGTAGTCCTGCATTTGAGCGTCGGTGAAGCCGAAGGTTTCCTGGATATAGGTCATGACATAGGTGGGGCGCTGGGCGATGAGATCGCGCAGCTCGGCGACGGAGGAATCGAAGGAGGAGCGGGACTGCCCCCACTTTTCGAGGTGCTGATCGATCTCGGGGTACAGCTCGGCGTAGTAGGCATCCAGGCGGCGCAGCACCTCGTCGGCGTTGAAGACCTGCACGAACAGCTCGTTGAAGCGGCGCAGGAACTTATCCTGTATGGCGGGGTTTTTCATCAGCTCGACGAAGAGGGTGTTGTCGGTCTTCTTGCCGGATCCGGCGCCCTCGGGGTCCAGCCAGCGGCGCACCGAGTTGGTGTCGAGGATGTTGAAGCCCCAGTCCATGTCAAAGAGGATCCATCGCCAGCGCCCGTCCTCGTTGGCGCTGCGATAGCGCTTGACGTTGAGCAGGTCGGTGTTGCCGGTGTACATTTCGATAGCGACGTAATCGAGGTAGTTGTCCACATCGACGATGCTCTCGATATGCGCCAGAATGGCGTCGTAATCGGCCTGCGTGAGGGTTTCCTTCTTTTCTCGCGCGGTCGCGCCGCCCTCGTTCTTGATCCAGTTGAGCAGCGCCTCGAAGGTGTCGTTGCTACCCTGCATGACGGTGCGGTTGGCCTTGATGATGTCGATGTCATCCACATCGCTCGTCCAGCCTTCCCACTGGGCAATGGAATACTTGTTGATGCGCTCGCGCAGATTGTAGTGGCCCCAGTATTCGCCGTTTAAGTAGACCACGCACACCTCGCTGGCCTGATACATGACGTCGGTCGCATCGGCCAGCGACGTCTGAATCACATCGCGGGTGCGAGCCTTGTTGCCGTCCTGGCCGGTGGCGCGCAGTACAAAGGACTGATACTCGGTGTAATCGCGGTCGTCAAAGAGCGCGGCCTCGAAGCGGCTCTTGCCGTACTCGCTGCGGGCGATCAGCTTGAAGGACTTCTGGTCCTCCTTGCGGCTGTACTGGCCCTGCAGCTTCACGCCGCAGCCCTGAGACAGAAGCGTCGTGCCGTCGGGCATGAACACCTCGACGTTTCCGGCCTTCTCCCAGTCCATCCAGAAGTTCGCGCCCTGGTTCATCGCGCCGTACGGGCTTTCATCCCAGGCGTTGGTGCCTTTAACGTAGATGCCGGTGTTGTAATCCCACAGGTTTTCGGGGGCCGTGACCAGCGACACCACGCGGGCGCTGTGCGACAGGCCGAAGAAATAGCTCTGCGTCGAGACAATCGAGGGCATGGCGCTGCCCGAATAGACGCGCGTGCGCAGTATGGTATTTTCCTGAAGCGTAATCGGCGCGGTGTAGACCGAGGAGGTGTTGTCCGGCTCGGTGCAGTCGGTCGTGTAGTAGACGGTGCAGCCGGACGGCACGCTCAGCGCCACGGTGACGCTCTGCCCCGCCTCGAACAGCCCGCCTGCCACGCTGAACACAGCCTGAGGCGCGCGGCCCTCATAGCCGTAGGTGGTGTTGGCGGCGCGCGGCGTCGGCTCCTCGAAATAGCGAAGGCCCGTCTGGCCATAGGCGCGGCCATAGGAGACGTTCGTGTACTGCGCGGAGACCGCCATGCGATCGACAATGTTGCCCTGCGGGTCGCACAGCGTCACTGAATAGCCGCCCTCCGCCGAAAGCGAAAAGCTGGTGTGGTAGCCGCTCGAATCCCTGGTGTCCTTGCCGGAGCAGAACACCAGCATATACTCGCCCGCTCCGATGCTCGTCCCCTCGGGGAACTGCCAGCGGCGCGGGTTGCCAGATTTATCCGAAAGCCCCCAGCCGGAGAGATCCAGCGCGCCGGAAGCGGCGTTGTAGATCTCGATCCAGTCGTAGCTGTTTTTCGAAACGGAGGTATCGTCAGTCGAGGCCATGATCTCACTGATGTAGAGGCTGCTCGCGTTGGCCTGCGTGACTGCGGCGTCAAACTGTGCAATGCCCGCAAAATCGTTGGATGCGCCGGGCGTAGGCGGCACTTCGCTCGTCCAGCCGCTCTCCATGAGCGACCACGCCTGATCGGCCTGCGTCGTGACAGGCGTCGCCGAGGAGAGCATATGCCCTGCCGCATCGCTTAAATAGACCGTCTCGCCCGCACTGAGCTTGAAGGCGGCATGCATCTCGCCCGTCTTCTGCTCCTGTCCGGAGGCAAAGACCAGAAGATACCCGTCCGCCTGCAGCGTCACATCGGGGAAAACAAACTTATCCAGCGCGGAATCATCGTCCGAAAGGCCCCAGCCGGAGAGGCTGATCGCCCGGTTCGAGGTGTTATGCAGCTCGATATAATCCGAATACTGGCCAAACCTATCCGCAATGGTGGCGCGGTTTTTAATCATGACCTCGCTGAGCAACACGCCGGTTTCCTGCGCGCCCGAACCCGAGAGCACCCGCTGGTGGTTTTCCGGCGTGTTGGCCAGGCCCGGCGTGTAGGCCATGGTGGCCGTCCAGGTTCCGTCCATCAGCGCGTAGGCCTCGTTTCGCTCGAGCACGGGCAGCGTCAGCGTGTCCAGCACGCGGCCGGTTTTGTCCATGAGTGTGAGCGTATCGCCCGCCGCCGCCAGCGAGAAGGGCGCGTGCAGCGCATAGCCCGGCTTATTCTGGCTTCGACCCGAGGCGAAGACCAGCACGCTCTCCCCCGGCCCCAGCGTCTGCGCGCCGAAGGAGAAGACCTCCAGCGTCTGCGTACCGCACATGACCATCATGCCGTTTAAATCGATGCTTCGGCCGCCCTGATTGGTCAGCTCGAACCAGTCAGAAAAGGTGCCGTAGTCGTCGGCATAGGCGCTGGCGTTGGCGCTCATCGCCTCCGTAAAGACCAGCGCCGTCTCCGCCGCCGTCCCCTGCGCGCCCAGCTTATCGGCCAGCGCAAATTGCCACAGCCCAGCCAGCGCCACAATCAGCGCCGCCAGCGCGCCCAGCCGCATCGCCGCCGAACCGTTTGCCGAAGCGTTATTTTTCCTGCTCATATCTATAGCCATCCTCCCGGAATCTCTTTTTCCTCAAGACCGCTCAGCCTTACAAAGCCGCCAGTTTATACTCTTCTATTATCTCATACAAAGACGTATTTTTCGACGCCTCCGCCTCGCTTTTTCCGCGCCGGAGAGGTTAAATCATCGTAAAACAGGCTGTACCCGCGCCCCACCCCGCTTCGCGCGCTGCAACCCGATTTTTCGCCGCTTGGGAGCGGCTCAAATCTGGACGATTGGAGGAGTAGGGAATCCCTTTATACCACCGACCCGCCCGGCCATAGATCAGAGCCGGGCAGGTCTTTGCCGTGTACCCGGGCTGTGCGAGGCAGGAATACCCGGACTTGCTGTTTCCCACTCAATCGACATTCCATGACAAACCCCGCAAACGCAGACTTGCCCGGCTCCAACTTATGGCCGGGCAAG
>CAYOTH010000211.1:0-4190 GCA_964406835.1 uncultured Oscillospiraceae bacterium | reverse complement strand
GCGCATTACATCGAGACCATTCGCGGCGTTGGCTACAAATTCAACGACAGGCAGGAGAATCGTCTATGAGGAGAAAGGTTGCATTCACTGCAACCTGCGTCAGTCTCCTTTGCTGCATCGCCTTCATTACCATGTATGCCCGGGCGACGCTGAACAATCTGACTGCCATCGCAACGGAGAATCTGTTGCATATATGCCGCATGTCCGCAGAATATCTGGACACTGCGGCATTTTCAACATTTGACGAAAGCGAAAGCAGCCGCCTCAAGGGAATGGCGCAGGAAGCCGGTGTCGGTCTGGCCGTTTTGGATACGGACGACACCCTGTTGTTTAAATCCCGCGTAATCAACGATGATGCCAATCAATCCCGCGATGTCGAGCTGGCGCGCGAGAACGGCAGCGGCGCGGATACTATTGTATACGGCTCGCTTCAGATGACCTTTGCGGCGGTGCTTTCCGAGCGCGGCTGGGTCGTGCGCGTCTGGAGTCAGGCGCCGACATTCTCTCAGGTGCTTGAAGGACACTTCGGGCGCTTTGCGCTCACGGGTCTTATCCTGATCGTTTTGTGCTTTATCCTGGTCGAGCAGCTTGTTCGGCCGAGCGATAAGCTGGTGAGCGGCATGGAGGGGCTGATTGAGGCCTTTGCCGAGGGACGATTTGACGCGCGCGTCGAAATGTATGGACGTATGGCGCCCTGCGTCCAGAAGATCAACGAAAGCGCCAAGCGTATCAATGATCTTTTGAACCGGGAGAACAGCCGCAATCAGGCGTTGAGCGCCGTCATGAACCAGATTCAGAACGGTCTTCTGGCGGTCAACAGCGACTTTGAGGTCATTTTGATGACGCCTGTGGCCAAGGCCCGTTTGGGCATTCATGAGCCGTGCGAGGGCAAAAAGGTGGGCGAGCTGAGCAAGGATGTCAACCTTGAATCGCTCTTCAGCGAGGCCATGACGCAGGACGGCGTCTACACCGGCGAAATTGCCGTGCGCGAGGGGACGAACGGGCGCGGCAAAACGCCGCTGAGGCTCTACATTTCCGCCATGAAGCGCGACGGCGAGATCGTCGGCGCGGTAGCCATGATCGAAGACATTACGGAGCTGCGCAATCTCGAGCAGCTGCGCACCGACTTTACGGCCAATGTCTCGCATGAGCTCAAGACGCCGCTGACTTCCATTCGCGGCTTTGTCGAAACTCTTCAGGCCGGCGCCATTGATAACCCCGAAATGGCGCACAAGTTCCTGAATATCATCATGATGGAGGCCAATCGCCTGACGCGCCTGGTCAATGATATTCTCTCCATTTCCAAGCTGGAATCGGGCGATACAGAGGTCAGCCAGGGGCGTCTGCGCCTGGACAAAATGGCGGATGACGTTTATGAGATGCTGAAGATTCACGCCAAGGAAAAGCAGATCAATCTGAGCATCAACGAAAATGGCGAGCCGATTTATGTTTTCGGCAATAACGATCGCGTCGAGCAATTGCTCATCAACCTGATCGAAAACGCTATTAAGTACAATCAGCCGGGCGGCTCGGTGCATGTCTCGGTTTACGGTACGGAGAAAAACGCCTATCTTCTGGTCAGCGATACGGGCATCGGCATTGCCGAGGAGCACATTCCGCGCCTGTTTGAGCGCTTTTACCGCGTGGATAAGGGGCGTTCCCGCTCGATGGGCGGCACCGGCCTGGGACTGGCCATTGTCAAGCACATTGTTGTCAGCATGGGCGGTACCATCGAGGTGCATTCCAAGCTGGGCGAGGGCACGGAGTTCTCCGTCACATTGCCCCGCTATACCGATAATCCCGCCGACGAGGAGCCGGCTGCGGAGTACGATGAGGAGGTCTAAGGTATGAAATACAGACATTTCCCGGGTACGGATGTTACAGCCTCGGCACTGGGCTTTGGTTGTATGCGCTTTCCGATGTTTGAGGATATGCGCGTTGACCGTCAGCAGGCAACGGCCATGCTGCACCATGCCATTGAAAGCGGCATCAATTATATCGACACAGCCTATGGCTATCATCAGGGCACGAGCGAGGAGGTCGTCGGCGAAGCGCTTGAGGGCGGCTGGCGGGAGAAGGTAACGCTGGTGACCAAGCTGCCGGTCTGGAAGGTCGAAACCTACGAGGATATGGAGCGCATACTGGACGAGCAGCTGGCGCGTCTGCGCACCGATCATGTGGATTTTTATCTGCTTCATGCGCTGGACGGCGAGGCCTATCGGAGAGTGCGAGCGCTGGGCGCGCGTGAATTTCTGGACGACATGATTAAAAAGGGCAAGATCCGCTATCCGGGTTTTTCCTTTCATGACGATGTGAAGGCCTTTGAGGAGATTGCCACGGATTATCGATGGAAGCTGATTCAGGTGCAGATGAACCTGCTGGATGAGTTCAACCAGGCGACCTATGCGGGCGTGCAGAAGTTTGCGGCGCAGCGCGGCATCGGCGTGGTGGTTATGGAGCCGTTGCGGGGCGGCGCGCTGGCTCGCACGGCGCCCGATAACGTTCAGGCGGTGTACGACACGGCCTCTGAGAAGCGCTCGGCGGTCGAGTGGGCTTTCCGCTGGCTGCTCGACAAGCCGGAATTTGTGACCATTCTCTCCGGCATGTCCACCATGGAACAGCTGGACGACAATCTGCGCATATTCGATGAGGCGCAGGTCGGCTGTCTGAGCGATGAAGAGCGCGATATGCTCTCCCGCGTACGAGCTGCTTATGAAGCGCGCATTCGCGTGGGCTGCACGGGCTGTGCTTACTGTCAGCCCTGTCCTCAGGGTGTACTGATCCCCAAGATTTTCGGCGGCTATGACAAGGCCTGCATGTTTGGACAGGCCACGGACTTTGCATCACATTATGCCGGCATTGTCCAGAAGGAAGGCGGCGCTGATCGCTGCGTGGGCTGCGGTCTTTGCGAAACGCACTGTCCGCAGCATATCGAGATTCGAAAATGGCTCAAGGCCATTCGCGAGGAGATGAGCGTTTGATGAAGGTTGTCGTGGCCGAGGACAGTCGTCTGCTGGGCGAACTGGCGGCGCATCAGGCGGCGCGCGTCGTTAACGAGACGCTGGCCGTTCAGGAGCGAGCGCGCATCGTGCTTTCAACCGGCGCTTCTCAGTTTGACACGCTCTCGGCGCTGATTCGTCAGAATGTCGATTGGAGCCGGGTAGACATGTTCCACCTGGACGAGTATGTCGATTTGCCCGAAACGCACCCGGCCAGCTTCCGCCGCTATCTTAAAGAGCGCTTTGTCAGCCGCATTCCGCTGGGCGGTGCGCACTTTGTGGATGGCACGCCGGAGGGCATTGAAGCGCTGACGCAGGAACTGCGTGCCGCGCCCATTGACCTGGGGCTGATAGGTATCGGCGAAAACGGCCATATTGCCTTTAATGATCCGCCGGCCGATTTTGAAACCGACAAGGCGTATATCGTCGTCAATCTGGACGAAAAGTGCCGCCGACAGCAGGTGGGCGAGGGCTGGTTTGCCACGGTCAACGATGTGCCGTCTCAGGCTGTTTCCATGACGGTGCGCCAGATCATGCGTTGCAAGCACATCATTTCCTGTGTGCCGTATGCCGTCAAGGCCGACGCCGTGTACAAAACGCTCACCAGCCCGCTGACCAACCGGATTCCGGCGACCATGCTTAAACAGCATGAGGACTTTACGCTTTATCTGGACAGGGATTCGGCATCGCGCGTCAATGTAGATCGGACGGCGCGCTTGAATGAGTGCCTGGAATCCTGGGAAAATTACGAACGGCCCTGCAAAGGCTGAATAACGATCTTTTGAAACACCCGGCGGGAAGGGAGCGGATGAAAAACGCTTCATTTCCGTCGGGTGTTGTGTTATGAGGCGCTCGAATGGGGAATTATGCGGCCAATCAGGTTAAATATCAGTGATGTTTATTGCATTATCCCGGAATTGCGGTATAATAAAAGTCAGAGATAGTCAAAATGTAAGTGAGGCGTTGTCCTATGGCTCAGCTGAGCGATACCATTGAAAAATTTATTAAGGACCTGATGGAAGAAGAAACGCAGGTTGAGTTAAAGCGCAACGAGCTGGCGCAGCATTTCGGGTGCGCACCCTCGCAGATTAACTACGTTCTTGCCACGCGCTTTTCCGTCGATCACGGTTATGTCATCGAGAGCCGACGCGGCGGCGGCGGTTTTGTGCGTATTGTGCGCATGAGAGAGCG